>JASHOO010000264.1 GCA_030041035.1 Bryobacteraceae bacterium
TCCCGCGTGGCAGCCCTGGGTGGGTCTCGTGGGAGTTGTCGTCTGCACGTTCGCCCTGACCTGGGCCGCCGCCCGCATCTTCCGCGTGGCGATCCTGCTGCAGGGCAAGACGCCGAAGGCCGCCGACCTGGTTCGCTGGGCCGTGCGGGGGTGAGCCTACTCGCAGTGCAGCGCCACGTTCGGATCGATGCGCGCCGCCCGCCGTGCCGGGAAGTAGTTGGCCGCCAGCGCCACCACTGTCAGAAACAGTGAGGCGCCCGCGAACACCAACGGGTCCGCCGCGCTCACCTGCACCAGCTGACTCGATGCCAGACGCATCACGGCCAGCGCCGCGCCCAACCCGATGCCGAGCCCCACGAACGTCAGCCGCATGCCGCGTCGCACGACCAGCGCGAGCACATCGGCCCGCTCGGCTCCGAGCGCCATGCGAATGCCGATCTCCTGCGTCCGCTGCGCCACCGCATATGCCATCACGCTGTAAAGACCGGTCGCCGCCAAAGCCAGCGCAAACACGCCCAGGAGTCCCAGCAGCACCGCCGCCATCCTCTGTCCGAATATCCCGGCGCTGATCGCCTCCGTCATGGCCATGAAATCGAAGATGCGAACCGCGGGATCGGCCGCCGCCACTTCGCGCCGCACCATCGCTGCGGCGTTCTCGGGCTCTCCCTCGGTGCGCACGTGGAGGGCGATCATGAGTCCTCCGAATGCCTGCCGCATGGGGAGATAGAAGTACGGCTGCGCGTTCTCGGTGGGCTTCACGTACTTGCAGTCGCGCGCGATGCCGATGACGGTGTACCATTCGCTCATCGTCTCCACGCGCCGGCCCATCGCCGCCCGGCCGGAAAAGAACCGCCCCGCGAAGGTCTGGTTCACGATCATGACCCGTCGCGCGCTTTCCATGTCGTGCTCGTTGAAGTCGCGGCCCTCGACGAGCGGAATCCGCATCAGATCGAAGTAGCCCGGCGCCACGATGTTGCGCGCGATCTTCATGCTTTCGCTCAGGGCGGGCACGTAGCCCTCCACTTCCACGTTCTCGAGCGGATTACCCGTGAACCACAGCGGTACCACGTCGGCCCAGCTCACCGCGGTCACCCCGGGCTGCACGGCCACGCGCTTTCCCAGCCGGTCGCAGAAATCTCTTCCCTCTCCGGAGCTATAACCTGCGGCGGTGAGGTCGATGTGCGCCACCAGAACATGGCGCGGATCGAAGCCGGGGTGGATGCGGCGGGCCATCTCGAAGCTTCGGGCAAACAGCCCGGCACCGGCAATGGCGATCATCGCCATGGCCACTTCCATCACCACCAGGGCTCCGCGTAAGCGCGCCGAGTGCGCCCCCTCATGGCCGCTCCGGCCGCCTTCTTTCAGGACTTCGTTCAGATTGGTGCGCGCGCCCTGGAGCGCCGGCGCAATTCCCGATACCACGCACGCCGCCGCGCAGATCAGCAGGTTGAACGCCAGGATGTCGCCGCTCAAAGGGATGTCGAACGAAACCGGCACGTTCGCCCCGCGCGGCATCAGGTACTCGAGCGAACGGCTCATCCACACGGCCAGCGGCACGCCCGTCACGACTCCCAGAACCGCCAGCACCAGGCTCTCGGCCAGCAGTTGCCGCACCAGGCGTACACGGCCGCCGCCCATCACCATGCGCATGCTGAATTCCTTGCGCCGCGTGGTGGCGCGCGCCAGCAGCAGGTTGGCGACGTTTGCGCACACGATCACGAGCACCACTCCGCACGCCGCCATGAGAATCTCCAGCGGACCCTCCATCGTGGTCTGTCCACCGAAATGACCCTTCCGGATGGGCAGCAGCGTGGCCCCGATGCCACTGTTGGTACGCGGCTCGGTCTCCGCCAGCCGGTGCGCCAGCGACCAACACTCCGCGCGCGCCCGCTCGATAGTCACGCCGTGCCGCAGCCGTGCCACGCCCAGGAACATGCGGGCGTTGCGGTCGTGGAGAGTGGCCTCAGAGATCATTCCCAGTTGCGGTTTCATGACGATGGGCGCCCATAACTCGAGGAACATTCCCGGCATACTGCCGTGGAATTCCGGCGGCGCGACACCGATCACCGTCAACGGCTGCCGGTTCACGAGCAGGGTGCTGCCGATGGCGCGCGGATCGCCGCGGAAGTGGTGCTGCCAAAGGCCGTAGCCGATCACCACCACCGGGTAGGCGCCTGCTTTATCGCCGTACTCGTCGCGCGAAAACACCCGGCCCGCGACCGGCTGCACACCCAGAACCGCGAAGTAGTTGCCCGATACCAACTCGCTCCATACGTGCTCCGGGTGATCGCGATCGCCGATATCCAACACACCGACAGCTACCGCCGCCAGGCCGGATACCAGCTTCAGATGATCGCGGTAGTCGCAGAAATCCGGATACGAGGTGACCAGAGGCCCGCCATCCGCCGCCACCGATTCGAACGACACCAGTTCCGAGCCCCTCGCCGCGCCGGGGATGGGCCGCAAGATCATCATGTCCAGCCAACTGAATACGGTGGTGTTGGCGGCGATCCCCAGCGCCAGCGTGAAAGCCGCCACCAGCGTGATGGCCCGGTTGCGCAGCGCCATGCGGACCCCGAGGCGCAGATCTTGCAGGAAGGATGGCACGGCTATCCCTCCTCGCGCAGCGCATCGGCCGGGTCCACGCGCGCCGCGCGCGCGGCAGGGAGCCAGGACGCCAAGTTCCGGCCGGCCACCCCGACAACCGTGCGGACCATATCATTGAGCGTGATGGTTCGACCGATGATGTTCGTCCGCCCGCCAAACCGCGGCTGCCACAGCGAATAACTGATCACCACTACCTGGTCGTGGCCGCGCTGATCCTCGTCCGGTGCGAAACCGCGGCCCGCCGCCATGAGCTGATCGAGCGCACGGAAGTAATCCGCCGTGACGACCAGACCGCGCAGGACTTCGGAGCCGTCAAACCCCGGGAGGCTCTGGCCGGTCCAGGTGAATTCGGCATAGTGGGTCAGTGC
>JASHOO010000265.1 GCA_030041035.1 Bryobacteraceae bacterium
GAGCGATATCTGCAATATTTTGAACTCCATCGCACGCTACGAAAACCGCGAGCCGACCGCCACTACGGAAGACCTCAAGCGTGCCGTGCGACTCTACTTCACTTCCCAATAGGTTCACCGGGGGCGGGGGCTGGTATACTGCATAAAGCACGCATGGAAAATACGGCCACACCGGAACCTCAGAAGCAGAAAGAAAACCTCTACCAGGCGGAATACCTGGGCAGCGGAACATTTCACATCAGCAAGCCCAAACGCAGCAGCGGCAAGCGCCGTCAAGCGGCACTGAAGAACCGGCGCCGCGGCTCGCGTAAGTAGCGCGTCCCCGTGTTCCTGCTCGCCCGCGGCCTCCCGCTGCTATATTGAAAGTAGATGCGCTGGCTGCTGCTATTCGCCATTGTGGCGATCCTGACGGGTATAGGAGTCACTTACCAGACACAGCAGCGAATGCTCGCGACGCACGCCCCTCCGAAGCCCGCCGCCTTGCCCGTGAAAATGGACAGTCTGCGGCGCGGCCTGGATTACGAACACACCGAAGACGGTCAAAGGAAGTACCGCATTGTCTCCTCCACCGTCAGCCAGGAAAAGGACAGCAGCCACGTCAAACTCGAGGGCGTCGAACTGCGGCTCTTCAATAAGACGCAGGACGCCTACGATCTAGTCAAGAGCGCCACGGCCGATTTCGATCAGAACGCCTCGCGCATGTACTCCGACGGCGCCGTCGAGATGACGCTGCATGTGCCGGTGGAGGGCCAGCCCACGCGGCCGCTGGTGAAGATCCAGTCCTCGGGCGTCACCTTCAACACCAAGACCGGCGAGGAGTTCGTGTCCACCGACCGCGAAACCCATTTCACTTTTGAAAACGGAAGCGGCCAGTGTATGGGCGCGACCTACGATCCGAACAAGCACGAATTACACCTGAAGGGCCCGGCTGAAATCGACTGGCAAGCTCCGACTCCCCACGCGCCGCCGTTGAAGATCGAGGGAGGCGACGTGATTTACAAGGAGACTGACGGAACCATTTGGCTGAATCAGTGGGCCCGGCTGACCCGGAAGAACATGGTAGTCAACGCGGTATCGGGCGTGGTTCACATGCAGGACCAGGTGCTCCGAGAGGTCGACGCCGTTCAGGCGCAGGGAACCGACCAGTACCCGCGGCGCAAGCTCAACTACGGCGCTGACGAAGTGCATGTGCTGTACAACGATGCGGGAGAGATCGAGCACATTTCCGGCCGCAACAACGCCCGCCTGGTCTCGGTATCCGACGGATCGGAGACCACCATGAACAGCGACCTGGTGGAACTCGACGTAGCGACGGTGAACGGCGACAGCGTGCTGCAAAGAGCGCTGGGCAGCGGGCACGCGACGATCGTATCGAAGCCGCTGCCGACGCCGGGAGGCAATCCGCCGGAAACGCACGTGATCCACAGTGACACGATCGAAGTCAAAATGCGCGAGGGAGGCCGAGAGGTGGAATCGGTGGAGACGCAGTCGGCCGGCACCCTCGATTTTCTTCCCAATCAGCCCACGCAGCATCAGCGCCGCCTGGAAGCCGAGCACATGACCATGATCTACGGCGCCACCAACCAGCTCGAATCGTTCCGGGCGACGAAAGTCCGCACCGAGACCGAGCCGAACGAGCAGGAGCGCGCCAAGCAGACGCCGGTCTCGAAAACCCGGAGTGATAACCTTACCGCCCGATTCGACCCCAAGACGGGCCAGATGAAGCACATGGAGCAGTGGGGCGATTTCTTGTATGAAGCCGGGGACCGCAGGGCGACCGCGGAGCGCGCGACGCTCGAGCAGGACAGCAACCAGATGACGCTCGAGGCGAAGGCGCGTGTCTGGGACGCCACCGGGTCCACGTCGGCGGAGCGCATTTTGATCGACCAAAAGACGGGCGATTTCACTGCGGACGGGCACATCAGTTCCAGCCGCCTGCCGGACAAGAAGACATCGCCTTCCGGCATGCTGGCGGGTGACGAGCCAGTGGAGGCCATGGCCGACCGCATGATCTCGGCCAATCATAACCATCTGGTGCACTATGACGGCCATGTCGTGATGTGGCAGGGCGCCGACCGGATTTCAGCGGAACACTCGGATATCGACCGCGATAAACGCAGCGTCATCGCCATCGGAAATGTGCTGACGCAGTTCCGCGAGAAATCGAAACAGGACCAGAATGCACCGCCTGACACGGCCCCGATCTTCGTGGTGGTGAAGGCCGCGAAGCTGGTTTATACGGACCCAGACCGTCAGGCGGATTACAGTGGGGGCGTACTGCTGACACGCCCGCAACTCCGGGTCAAAGCGGACGTACTGCGTGCGATTCTGTCCCCGCAAGACAACGACAAGAAAACCGACCAAAAACCAGAGCCGAACGGGCAAGGCGACCAGGAACAATCGCGTCTGGAAAAGGCTTATGCCGATGGACACGTGGAAATCGTGCAAGCGACGGCCGACCGCACCCGGACCGGTACCAGCGAGCACGCCGAGTACTACACGGACAACGAGCATATCGTGCTGACCGGCGGGCAGCCGCAGATGGTAGACAGCAAGAAAGGGTTTACGCGCGGGGCCGAATTGACCTACTACACTAACGATGATAGGCTGCTGGTATCTGGCAGCCCACAGCAACCCGCGACGGGGCGGCTGCGTCGTAGTCAATAACCCCACATATGCGCAGACTGGAGACGAGCGAGATCTCGAAGTCGTATCGCGGCCGCAAGGTCGTGGATGACGTGACGGTGTCGGTGCACCAGGGGGAAGTGGTCGGGCTGCTTGGCCCCAACGGCGCCGGCAAAACCACATCCTTCTACATTATCGTCGGCCTCATCAGCCCCGACTCGGGCCGCGTTCTCGTGGACGACCAGGACATCACCGCGCTGCCCATGTTCCAGCGCGCACGCCAGGGGATCAGCTATCTGCCGCAGGAAGCATCGGTGTTTCGCAAGCTGACGGTGGAAGCCAACCTGATGGCCATTCTCGAGACGCTTCCCATGCGGCCACGCGATCGCCGCGAGCGCATGGAGCGGCTGATCGACCAGCTTGGACTCGAAAAGGTGCGGCGTAATAAAGGTTACGCGCTTTCGGGCGGCGAGCGCCGGCGCGTGGAGATCGCCCGGTCTCTGGTGATCGAGCCGAGCTTTCTGCTGCTGGACGAGCCGTTTTCGGGCATCGATCCCATCCAGGTTCTGGAGCTGCAGCGGATTATATTCGAGTTGAAACGCTCGGGCATCGGGATTCTGGTGACCGACCACAACGTGCGCGAGACTCTGATGGTGACCGACCGCGCGTACATCATAAATAACGGGCGCATTTTCCGCGCCGGCAGCCCGGAAGCGCTGGGCCGCGACCCGGAAGTCAAGCGCGTCTACCTGGGCGAGTCATTCACGCTAGGAGAGACCAGCGTGACGTTTCCGAACTAATCCACGCGAACTCAAGCCTGCATCAACTCCAGGAGTTTCTTCACCGTACGCCAGTTCCTTGCGGTGCTGATGGTGGAGAGCGTGGAATCAAAATACTGATTGGTCAGCTTGGTGCGACCCATGCCATGGGGCAGCCGCAGATAGATTTCCTGCCCGCAGACTACGAACTCATCCGGCGCCGAGCGGGCGGGGTCCAGCCGGCGGATGTGGGCGGCACGCGGCGGGCCGGCCAGGAACACGACGTGCAAATGCTCTTCGGCGGCTTGGGCTTTGAGGAAGGGATTGTTGGATATGGCTTGAGCCAGCTGCGCGGCCGTGCGCAGGACCACAGGCGCATCAAATCCAAAACGCTTCTGAATTTGTGCCGCTATCAGACCGGAAAGACGCGAGGAAAGACCCGGAGGCGCCGTGAAAATGATGTTGCCGCTCTGGATGTAGGAGCGCACGTCGCCGCAGCCGGCTTGAGCAAACAGGGCGACGAGGTCTTTCATGGGCAGCTTGTGCTTGCCGCCGACGTTGATGCCGCGCAGCAGAGCCACGTAAGCAGAGGGCATCTCTGAATTTTACGGCGTAAACCCTCTGGCCCGGTAGATCAGCCAGGCCAGGCCGGCGGCGAAGCCGAGAAGCGCCTGATACTCGCGATTTTTCCAGTAAAGCGCCGGTGAAAAGCGGCTCGAACCGGCGCGCAGACGGCGGCGGGGGAACAGGCTGGGGACTTCGGCGGCGTAACTGGCATAATCGGGGAACAGCCGGTTGAGATGCTGCTCTTCCAGCATGACGGCCGGCCAGTAGACCAGGAGAAATACGGCGGCAAAGAGCGCAGCCAGCCAAACGCCTCTGGCGGCCGCGGCGAGACCGAGGGCTACCAGCAAGGTGCCGGCGTAGAGCGGGTTGCGGATGTAGGCGTAGGGACCGCCGGTGGCCAGCCGGCGATCCTTGGCGATGTGGCCGGCGGCCCAAGCACGCAACGCGAGACCAGCCAAGGCGACCGGAATCCCGCAGGCCAGCGATCGTGCCGTGGGACGAGCAAACCAGGCGAAGGCGGCAGCCAGCAGAAATCCCATAGGCACGCGCAGGCGCGCCACAAAATCGGCGTAAGGCTTGGGAAAAGGACTGCCCGCTCTCACGGCGCGGCGCATTGCGTGGTGGAGCGGCTGAGCTGGGCTTTGAGCGCCTCGAAAACGCGGTCGGGACCGATGTCGCGCATGGCCGGATCGATCGTGGTGATGCGCTTGTACGTGGTCACCGCGCGGGGGCTGCGCAGTACACAGATGCTTTCGCCGTATGGGCCGTTGCGCGCGGGATCGGTAGGGCCGAAGATGGCGACGCCCGGTTTTCCGAGCGCTGCCGCCAAATGCAGCGGGCCGCTGTCGACGCCGATGATAGCGGTGGCGCGGCGGGTGGCGTAGATGAGGCCAGCGACCGAGGAGTAATGCGGGATGCCGTCGATTACGCTCGAAAGCTCAGTACCGGGCGAAGCATTGAGCACCAGAGGCAGGTCCAGTTCGCGTTCCAGGCGGACAGCCAGCCGGGAATAGAACGCCAACGGCCACTGCTTGAATCGCCAGCCCGCTATGGGGCAGGCGAGCACGAAGCCTGAATCGGGCAGCGCGCCCTCAGCCACGCCTTCGGGCAGCGGAAAGGTGCGCAACACGTTGGCGGCGCCGGCGGCTGCGGCGATCTCCAGATTCTGCTCGACCATATGGACGGCACGGGTCACTATGTGGTTGGAATAGAATAGCGCCGCGGGGCGCTCCCGCACTTGCGACTGGTGCAATCCGAAAATACGGTCGGGCCGGGCCATGGAGGCCGCCAGAGCGGACTTCACCAGCCCTTGGAAGTCGACGGCGAAATCAAAGCGGGCGGCGCGCAGCTTACGCCAGGTTCGCATCCAGGCCCGCGGCCGGCCGCGCTCGAACAGGACCACACGATCGACGTAAGGATTGCCATCGAGAAGGGGCGCCCATTGCGGTTCAATGAGCCAGGTAAGCCGGGAACCGGGGAAGCTATGTTTCAGCGAAGCCACTGCCGGCAGCATGTGGACGATGTCGCCCATGGCGCCAAGCCGGACGACGAGTATGCGCGGACCGGAGCTACTGCTGGTGACGGCGCTGGACATGTTGCCTCAGGCGTTCGGCGCGAAGAAGGTCGGCCGATTCCTCCCGTACGATCTCCCCGGCGGGAAATCTGCTGAGCCATTCTTCGGCTGCCTGTTCCCCGGCCGGCACCACGTAGTCTACCATGGCCAGCGCGGCGGCTAATTCCGCACGGGCGCTCGCGGCGAGGAGCGGCGAAGGAGGGTCAAGAACGACCACAAACACTTTGGCCGAACCGGCGGCGATCTCGCGCAGGCGCCGGACCTGCCCGGCCACCAGGACATCGAAATAGCCGGTGACGATCCGGATGGTGGCGCCTTGACGGCGCAGGTCCGCAGCGAGTGCGGCGGCCTGTTCACAGCCGATGATTTTCCGCCGGGTGTCCATGAATGGGCTACGAGCGGATCAATTCGAGCGCAATTGCGGCGACGCGGGCCGGCGCGACGCGCGTCATGCAGCGATGATCGATGGGACACTCGCGGAGCAGGCAGGGGCTGCACTCGACCGGCTCACGGACGACCCGGGCGAGCGGGCCGGTGGGGCCAGTGGCCGTATCATCGGTGGCGCCGAAGACGGCGACGGTCGCGACGCCCAGGGCAGAGGCAATGTGCATGGCGCCGGAGTCATTCGTCAGGAAAACCCGGCACGCAGCCGCCAGTTCGATGAACTCGGCGAGAGTGGTTTGGCCGGCCAGGTTGGCAGCGTCGATGCCTGCCTGCCGGATGCCTTGGGCTACGATCTCGCATAATTCACGCTCGCCGGCGGAACCGAACAGCAGCACGGAAGCTGCGTGGGGCCGGGCCACGGCGACCGCAGCTTCGGCGAAACTTTCCGGCGGCCACTGTTTGGCGGTACCGTAGGCGGCGCCCGGGCTGACGCCGACGACGGGGCCCTGGATCTTGCGTTCTTCAAAGCGCCGGACGCCGGCCGCTCGAGCGGCATCCGCCCCTTCGAGCCGCACCGCGCCCGCTTCCGGCAACAGGTCGATTAAACCGGCACGGTGAAGCATCTCCAGATAGTAAAAGCGCTGGTGGTGGGGTATTTCTCCTGAACGCGGAACGGGAATGGCGTCGGTAAGCAGCGCGCCGCGGCCGTCGCGGTCGTATCCAATGCGCCGCGGAATGCGGGCGAGCCAAACGATGGCGGCAGCCTCGAAGGCGTTTTGCAGCAGGATGGCGCAATCGAATTTCTCGCGGCGCAGCGCCCGAGCAGCGCGCCACTTGGCACCGGGCGAGTGCAGCCCGGGGGTAGCGGCGTACGGGATCACGCGTTGCACAGAGGTTTCCCGCGCATAGAGGTCCGCCACCCAGGGACGGGCCAGCACCACGATTTCCGCTTGGGGCTGGCGGGCGTGCAACGCACGAATGGCAGGCAGCGACATGACCGCATCTCCCACCCAGTTGGTTGCGCGAATCAGAATTTTCCGGAACGCCATCGCGCCGGCGAGGGCCATCTAGGAGTCCTCAGACGCCGGGGCCGCAAACAGGGGGTGGGATGCGTCTTTGGGGAGCAGTTTCGGGGCCGGCGACGCGGGCGTATTCTCAGGCACTTGCACAGGCGGAGGGGAGGGCTGCCCGTTGCTCTCCGCCGACATGAATTTGGCCTTCTTCAGCACCATGCGCTCGAGCGAGGCATTGAAGCCGGTGAAATACCCCTCCACCTGGCGGTCGTGCTCGACGAGCGAGCGCATGCATTCCATCTTCGAATCCATGTCGTCGAGATAGTGAAACAGCAGCGCCTCGGGAAACTGCGGCAACTTGGGAGAGCCGAACTCGTATCTGCCGTGATGGCTGACGATCAAATGCTCAACCAGGGTACGCAGCCGCGGCGGGAAGTCCGGGAGACCGGCCAGCTTATCGGCCACGATGCGCAAGCCGATGACCATGTGGCCGAGCAGTTGACCCTCAGCGGTATAGCCGAAGCTGCGGTCATAACTGAGCTCGTAGATCTTGCCAATGTCGTGCAGCACCGCGCCCGCCAGCAGAAGATCGAGATCCACCTGGTAATGCTGCGCGGCGAAGCGACAAAGCTGGCAAAGCGAGAGTACGTGCTCCAGCAAACCGCCCAGGCAGGCGTGGTGAATCTGTTTGGCGGCCGGAGCCTTGCGAAAACGGGCGGCGATTTCCGGGTCGTCGAGGGCGGCCTCTACTAGCGCACGCAGGTGCGCGTCGCTCATGGCGGAGATGAAGCCGCGCAACTCGCGCCACATTTCTTCGGGATCCCGCGCCGCAGCGGGAAAATAATCGGCGAAATCGACCTCGCTATCCTCCAGCCGGCGCATCTTGTGAATGGTCAACTGCGGCCGGTTGTGATAGATCTGAATGAGCCCTTTGACCTTTACAAAGTCGTCGCGCTCGAACGTATCCATCACCTCGGCGACGTTGTCCCACATCTTGGCCTCGATCTCGCCGCTGCGGTCGGACAAAGAAAGCGAGAGATAAGGCTCGCCGGTTTTCTTCTCGCGAATCTCTTTGGACCGGACTAACAGCGAGGTAGTGAAGTTGCGGTTGATCTCCGCTTCCTTAATGTAAGGAGACTTCATTGCTGGGTCGGGGCGGCTCCGGCAGATGCAGGATTGGCAGTGCTGGCCGTCCGGCTGGCGCTGCCGGACGCTGGCGAAGTCCCAGTGCTATTCGCCGTCTTCGCACTGGGGAAGTTTCCGTTCTTGTCGGTGCCGGGAACAGGGAAGGCCCACAACAGACGCTTCATATGGTGGTGGGAGGCTACTTCCTCCTTGGTCACGGTCTCGGGCTTTAGCTGGGCGGGATCCTGCCAGGAGGTGCTTTTACCCGGCGCGGCGCCGGTATCCACGTAACCGGCCCGGATCTCGAGAAACGCATCCTCACGCAGCTTGGTGAGCAGTTCACGGACTTTGGGCTGCATCTGAGGCATGGAGAGCTTTTCCCGGATCTCGTTTTCCACGGCATCGAGCGGCGCCTGGCCGGCCTCGTAGCGCTCCTCTACCTTCAGGATGAGGAAGCCGTTGGACTGCTTGATGGGGTCGGTGACATAACCCCTGGGCTGTTTGAAGACGACGTCCTCCAGGTCCTTTCTGAGCATTCCCCTGGTGTAGGGAGGCAGCTCGCCGGAATTCTCCTTGCTCTCCGCATCGGAGTACTGCTTGGCCAGCTCGGCGAATTTCTCACCCTTGCGCGCGCGCGCCACCAGTTCCTTGGCGCGCTTTTCGGCCTGTGCCACCTGCTCCGGGGTTTTGCCTTCCGTGGAAATCAGGATTTCCCGCAAGAAAACCTCTTCCTTGCGCACGAACTCGCCTTTGTGCTCCTCGTAATACTTCTCCACTTCGGAGTGAGGGGTGTTGATGCGCGACATGACCTCGTCGCCGATAACGCGTTGCGTCAGGATCTGGTCATGGATCTTGGAGCGGATCTCCTCGTAGGGAAGTCCGAACTTTTCGCGCAGCCAATCGTGGAACTTGTCGGGATCGGCGATACCGCTGGTGGTCTGGAGTTCGGCCATGCGCTTGGTGACGTCAGAATCCACGTTGATATTCAGATCCTTGCCGTGCTGCACGAGCAGCAGGCGATCGATCTCGTTGCGCAGGGCATCCCGGTCTTCCTCGCTGAGCGTCTGCGTCAGCATCTGGCCGGTTACGCCCTGCTGCTTCAAGGCAGCCTCGTTGTCGCGATGCAGCGACAGCAGATCCCCGCGGGTAACGATGTCGCCGTTCACTTTGGCCACAATCTCTTCGACTACGTTGACGTCCGCGGCCAAGCCCACACTGACCAGCGCAAACACGCCTGCGCACAAGCTGAAATGCATAGGTTTATTATCCCGCAACCGGACGCGGGTGTCAGGTGTGCACCGGCTGCTCCAGTGTGTGTGCTCCGGCACGGGCCGGTTGGACATCGGGCGCCGGCATCTAGTAGGCTGAACTGTTTCTTCCCGACCCACGGTCTGCGGGTATTCAGCTTTGTACGCAAACGGCAATGTGCGAATGGGAGCCGGCGCGCGTTCCGCGTTCTGGCTCATCTGGCTGGCGGTGACGGTTTGGCTAACCGCGCCCGGATTCATTTGGGAAGTCGAGTATTTTCATAGCCCCGGCCCGCAGTTCTTCCGGATCGTACTGATCTTTCTGGCCGCTTTTCCGCTGGCGCTGTGGGGCTATCACCACGTGCGCCGCGGAGGCCTGTGGCAATGGGAGTTCACCATCATTGCCGCAGTTCCACTCGTGGCCGCCGTGGTTTACGAAGCGAAAGCGGCCGCGGTCACGCTCCTCGCCGTGGCTGCGAGCTTCTCGATCGGGGGGAGGGTCCGCCGATGGCTGCGAATTCCGGCGGAAGGCGCCGTGGAAGACATCGCCCTCTCCACCGGCTTGGGACTCGGCATCTTTCAATGCGCGTTTTTCCTGATGGGACTGGCCGGCTGGTACACCGTTCCTGTGTTTCTCGCGTGGATTCTCGTGTGCCTGCTGGCGGGCGGGAACGAAATCCCGGCTCTGTGGACGGCGTTTGGACGCCTGCACCGCACCTGGGGCGCCACAGCCGAACTGCGGGGATGGGCCGGAACACTGGCCGCCGCCTTCGGCCTGGCGTTCGTCACGTGCAGCGTGCTGATCACCCTCGCGCCGAGCCTTGCGTTCGACGTGTTGCGTGTGCACCTGCCGCTGGTGCACTATTACGCTGCCCACCACGCGTTGCGCACCCCCGATTACCTCTCCTACGGCTACTTTCCGCAGAGCGTAGAGATGCTCATGACGCTGGGCTATGTGCTGGCAGGGGACCCCGCCGCCCAGATGCTGCCGCCCGTGTATTTTGCTCTGGCAATGCTGATGGCATACCGGATCGGACGTATGTGCGGCTGGACGCTCGTCGGCTCGCTCACGGGAGCCTTGTTCGCCGCCGCCGCGCCGGCCTTGCATTGGACCGCCAGTGTGCCCAAAAATGACGTGGCCATCGCGTTTTTCATGCTGGCGTCGCTCCACGGGTATTTGCGCTGGCAGCCGTCGGGTGAATTTGCGAGCGTACTGGCCGGCGCCTTTTTCCTGGCCATGGCGGCGGACGTCAAGGATAGCGTCGTGTATGCGCTGCCGCCGCTGGCATTGCTTTATATGCATGCCGCCATGCAGCAGCCGAAACCAATCCGGGCGACGCTCAAGCTGGCTGCGGTTTTCCTGCTGTTCGGCACCTTCTGGCACGCGCGCGCCTGGTTGGTCATGGGGAGTCCGGCGTACCCGTACTCTGCCCGGGCAGCGGTCACAGCCCATGGAACCGGGCCCGGCTGGCGAAGCTTGCTGGTCCACTGCCTCCGCCTTCCTTGGGATCTGCATTTCCACGGGCACAGCTATTTCGAATCGCCGCTCGATCAACCGATCGGAATCGCCCTGCTGCTGTTTGTGCCGGTATGGCTCCTGGCGTGGCGGAAAGTGAACCGCGCGGAGGGTGCTGGTCTGTTGTTCTGCGGACTGTACCTGCTGTACTGGGCGGTTGTCCAGGGGACGCCGCGGTTTGCGATTGCTCCGCTCCTGATTCTCTTCGTGCTAAACGCGGGCCGGGTCATCCAGTTTTGCCATACGATGCCGCCGGCGCTGAAATTCTCGCTGTACGCGGCGGCTGCATATGCGCTGCTGTTCGGCTTGCTGGGTGTCGCGATCGTGGAGATCAATGCCCCTCAACTGCGCTATTTCGCCCGCCGCATTGACAAGAACGAGTACTTGCGCGAAGCATTGCTGCCGTACCGGGCGTTGGAGTTTGTGCGCAGCGCAGCTCACCCCGGTGATCCAGTGCTCAGTGTGGACGCCTGTCCGTTTGTCTACGCGCCCAACCCAAGCCTATTCGATTGTGAGTGGCAGCGCGACCTGAACAAACTCGGCCCTCTGTTGCTGCGGCGCGATTACCGCTTCCTGATCCTGCCCGTTGCTCCCGCCGCCGAGGTTCCGCCGGGCTGGCATGCTGCCTACACTGACGAATCCTACCGCGTCCTGACCCGCAGCGTGCCGTAATCTCGCTCTCATCGTGGAGCCTGGATGCAGCAAAGCGCCAGATAATGCATCCACCCGGCTGCTAGAATGCGCTCGTGGACAAAGTCCTCGACATCGGATGCGGCAAGCGGAAGGCGGAGCCCGAGGCCATCGGTATTGATATGTCGGCCGATTCGGCTGCCGATAAAATTTGGGATCTGAACCAATATCCGTGGCCGCTCGAATCCGATCAATTCACGCGCATCTACATGTCCCACATCATCGAGCATCTCGCCGACCCGATGCGCGGCATGGCGGAAGTCTATCGGGTGGCCCGCAATGGCGCGAACGTTTTCGTCGTTACACCACACTTCAGTTCGCACAACTCTTTTGTGGATCCCAGTCACACCCGTCATTTCGCTGCCGGCAGCTTCGAATATTTCACCGGCCGCGATTTTCAGACCTTCGCCGGCTCGCCCTACCGTTTCGAGATCGTCGATCTCCGCTTGACCTTCGGAGGCAACCTGGTGTTGGACAACCTGGGCCGGCTTCTGGCAAGGCTTTCCCTCAAGTGGTACGAGCGGCACGCCGCCTGGATATTTCCCGCGCTGGATATCCGTTGTCAGCTCTGCGCGCGGAAGTAATTTTTACGCCCGCAGCTCCGCCAGCCGCTCGTGAACAAACGAGAGCACCGCGCCCGGCGCCGATTGCCCGTCAAGCGGCACTTGCAATACGCCTGCCGGCGTGAATTGCGCACCGCGGATGCGATTCACCAGATTCATCAACCTTGCCGGATCGACGCGCGTCTGTTGGTGGAACTTGATTTGCAAAACACCCTGGCGGCGGTCGATGCGCTCAATCCCCAGACTCTCGGCGGTGGATTTAAGGGCAGCGTATTCGAGCAGGTTCTTCACCGCCTCAGGTGCGGGACCGTAGCGGTCCTCCAGTTCTTTGGCAATCGGCTCGCGCTCCTCGGCGTTGCGCGTGGCCGCAATGCGCCGGTAAGCACGCAGGCGCTGGTTCTCATCCGCGATGTACTCGGACGGGATGCGGATATCGAGAGCCAGGTTGAGCGCGGAATGAATCTCCACCGGCACCTCTTCGCCTTTCAGCTCGCGCACGGTTTCTTCCAGCATGCGCACGTACATATCGAACCCCACCGCGTTGATGTGGCCGTGCTGCTCTCCGCCGAGCAGGTTGCCCGCGCCGCGCAACTCCAGGTCAAGGGCCGCGATCTTGAAACCCGCGCCCAGATCGCTGAACTCTTTGAGCGCGGCCAGGCGCTTGCGCGCCAGTTCGGATAGCTCGGTCTCCGGCTGGATCAGCAGGTACGCATAGGCGCGGCGATTGGAGCGGCCCACGCGCCCGCGAAGCTGGTACAGCTCCGAGAGACCGTATCGGTCGGCGTTCTCGATGATCATGGTGTTGGCAAGCGGAATATCCAGGCCGTTTTCGACGATCGTGGTGGCGACCAGGATGTCATACTCGTGGCGCATGAACTTCAGCATCACCTGCTCCAGCTCCGCTTCGCCCATCTGCCCGTGACCCACCCCGATGCGCGCCTGCGGCGCGAGTTCCTGGACCATCGCCGCACGCGTCCAGATGGAATCGATGCGGTTGTGCACAAAATAAATCTGGCCGCCGCGATTCAGCTCCAGCTCCAGTGCCGAGCGGATCAGATCCGGAGTCATCGGCGCCACTACGGTCTGGATCGCGAGCCGGTCCTTAGGCGGTGTCTCAATCACCGACATGTCGCGCAGCCCCAGCAGCGACATATGCAGCGTGCGCGGAATGGGCGTCGCGCTCATGGCGATCACGTCCACCGTCTTCTTGAGCTGCTTGAGGCGCTCCTTGTGTTTCACGCCGAAGCGCTGCTCTTCATCGACGATGACCAGGCCGAGGTCCTTGAACTGCACATCCTTCGACAGCAGCCGGTGTGTGCCGATGATGATATCGACCTTGCCCTCAGCCACATCCGCGATGACTTGTTTGAGCTGCTTCGGCGGAACGAAGCGGCTGGCCATTTCGGCACGCACCGGAAACGGCTGGAAACGCCGTTTGAATGTTTCAAAGTGCTGAAAGCAGAGCACGGTGGTGGGCGCAAGCACAGCCACCTGTTTGCCATCGCCCAATGCCTTGAAAGCCGCGCGCATGACCACTTCGGTCTTGCCGAAGCCCACGTCTCCGCACAACAGGCGGTCCATCGGCTCGGCGTTTTCCATATCGCGTTTGATATCGGCTATAGCGGAGCGCTGGTCGCGCGTCTCGGTAAACTCGAAGGCGTCTTCGAATTCCCGCTGCCAGTTGCTGTCGGTGGAAAAAGCGAAGCCCTTGGCCATTTTTCGCGAAGCGTAGAGCTTCAGCAGCTCTTCCGCCATATCGCGCATGCGGGCTTTGACGCGCGTCTTGGTTCGCGTCCACGTTGCGCCGCCCATGCGATCAAGCTGCGGAGCCGCGTCGCCTGCGCCGCGGAAGCGCTGCACCAGATCCATGTGCGTCAGCGGCACATATAGCTTGCTGTCGCCGGCGTATTCGAGCAGCATGTAGTCGCCCTTGGCTTCACCCTGCTCGATGGAGCGCAATCCCAGAAAACGCCCCACGCCGTGCTCGGCGTGCACCACGTAATCGCCGGGTTTCAGCTCGAAGGTTTCGGCCGAGAACGTCGCCAGGTGCGACTTGCCGCTGCGCGCCACCAGCTCCGGCGTCTCAAACAAATCCTCCGACCCGAAGACCGCCAGCTCGGAATCGGGAAAAATTGTGCCGCGCTCGATGCCTCCGCGGATCAGGTAGATGCTGGCCACCGAACCGGCCAGATAGGCGCGCTCCGCGAGATATTGCGGCGTACCGTCGGACTGATCGGTACCGAGCTGATAAGGAATCGCGTACTCGTTGAAAATATCGGCCAGGCGTTCGATCTCTCCCGCCGAGGCCGCGAAGAACGCCACGCGCGAGCCCGATTCGACCAGACTGCGCGCTTCCGCAATCGCCACCTGCATGTTGCCGTGAAATGACATGGAGGGCCGCGCGGGAATGTGAAGCCCTTCCGCACCCAGCTCCAATTCGCGCAATTCGATTCGCGCCGCTCCCGGCCGAGTCTCCGCGATCTCTTCCCAGCGATAGAAGACTTTCTCCGGTGGGCACAGCGAAGGACGTTCCGGGTCGTCCAGCCGCTTCCAGAGGCGCTCCGCGGCGGCGCGAATCTCCTCCGGCTCATCCAGAATCACGACCGGCTTCTCATATAAATCGAACAGTGACGAGTTGCGAGGCCGCACCAGAGGCGCCAGGAGTTCCCAGCCCGGAAACGTCTCGCCCGCCAGCGGCAGATCGCGGGCGGGCACACCGGATTCGTGCAGTTTCGCGGTCAGCTCACTCAGCAATTCTCGCGATTTCTGAAATTCCGTGAGCGGCAAAAGCGTGCACTCGGGGATTTTGAGCACAGAACGTTGTGATTCCACGTCGAAGCGGCGAATCGAATCGATTTGATCGCCGAACATCTCGACACGCACGGGCTTCGGAGATTCCGACGAATAGACGTCCAGAATTCCCCCGCGCACCGAATACTCACCCACCATTTCCACCGGATCCCGTTTTTCATATCCGATGCTTTCCAGGTGCGCGATCAAATCCTCCAAAGGAATGTCTTCGCCCGCGCGTAACGTGAGTGCAAGCTGCCGGTAAAAGTCCGGCCTCTCCACGCGCTGTAGTGCCGATCCCACGGGCGCCACCGTGATGGGCGCTCCCCCCGTAGCCAGCCGCCAGAGTCCCACGGCGCGCTCTTCCAGGATCTCCGCGTGCGGTGACAGGCGCTGCGCCGGCAGCAAATCAAGCGCCGGAAGCAGTTGCGGCTCATGGCGGTCGCGGCCGGAAACCAGCAAGTGGAAGAACGTCTGCATCGCCTGGCACAGCGTTTCCGCCTGCTTGTTCCCCGCCGCAATCACCAGCATCGGGCGCTCGGTCAACTGCCAGACGAGCACCGAATAGAGCGCTTTCGCCGTCGCCGTCAGGCCGGAGAGCGCTACCGGTTCCTGTTTGAGCGCCAGCCGCTGCAGCAATTCCTGGAACGCCGGATGGCGCGCCAGCCCCGAAAACAGATCACGAATCGCAGGATGAATCAAGGTATCAACGCGCGAGAATGGTTTCGACGATGCCCGTAGTGGAGTAGCCCGGCTCCAGGCTCAGAGCCAGCACCTTGCCGCCCGCGGCTTCTACTTCTTCGCGGCCGGCAATCCAATGCGCCCAGTCGGCGCCCTTCACCAGAACATCGGGCAGCACGGCGGCAATCAGCTCGCGCGGTGTGTCCTCATCGAACAGCGTGACGGCATCCACTGCTTCGAGGCCCAGCGCCACCTCGGCCCGTTCGTTTTCCGGAATCAACGGTCGTGACGGCCCTTTCAGCCGCCGCACGCTGTCATCGGAGTTGAGCGCCAGAATCAGCACGTCGCCGAGCGAGCGCGCCTTCTCCAGCAACCGGATGTGACCGGGATGCAGCAAATCGTAGCAGCCGTTGGTGAACACCACGGTCTTTCCCGCCGATTTCCATGCGGCACGTGCCCGCACCAGCTCTTCGCGGCTGTAAAACGTCCCCACACTCTAAATGTAGGACAGGCATGCGCACGTGTCCAACTAACAAATCTTAAAAATTGGACAGCCGCGCACGCGTGTCCTACCATGCTCATTTATGCCGGTTCCCACTCTTCCCGAAAAATCCCCGCCTGAAATGACGATTAAAGCCGTCATCGTCGGCCTGCTGCTCTCTCTCATCTTCGGTTCCGCCAACGCCTACCTCGGCATGAAGGCCGGCCAGACCATCGCCGCCACCATTCCCGCTGCGGTCATCGCCATCGCGCTGTTCCGGCTGCCGTACTTCCGCGGCAATATCCTGGAACAAAACATCGTGCGCACAGCCGCATCGGTGGGTGAGGCGCTGGTGGCCGCGGCCATCTTCACCCTCCCCGCTTTTATGATGGTCGAGATCAACGGCACGCACCTCTGGGCCGATCTCAAACAGCACTATTGGCAGGCCACCCTGATCCTGCTCGTCGGCGGCCTGATCGGAATTCTCTTCATCGTTGTACTGCGACGCCCGCTGTGCGTGGAATCTGATCTTCCCTTTCCCGAAAGCGTGGCCAGCGCCGAAATCGTCAAAGCCGGAGAAAAAGGCAGCGAGGCTCCCAAGTACGTCTTCGGCGCCATGGGCTTCGCGGGCCTTCTCCAAATTCTCAAAAGCGACAAGGGCCTGCAGATTTTTCGCGAGTACCTCGAGGGCTTTCTTCCCTTCCCCCGCTCCGTCGTGCATCATTTCAATTTCGCCAAGGAGCCGATTGGCGACGTCACACACACCGGCGGCGTGTGGTGGACCACGCCCAATCTCTCGCCCGCACTGATAGGCATCGGCTACATCATCGGCCCGGAACTCGCCTCCATTAACGCTTCCGGCGGCCTCATCGCCTGGTGGATTCTTATCCCGCTCCTGCTGTTTTTCGATCCCGATTTGCCCCGCCGCCTCGGCGCCGCGCAGAATCCGCAATGGGATGTCGCCGCCTACACGCTGTGGTACAACATCGTGCGGCCCATCGCGGTCGGAACCATGCTGGTGGGCGCGTGCCACACGCTGTTTTCCATGCGCGGCTCCATTACGCAGTCAATCAAGGGCGCGTTGGCAGCGTCTCGCACCGCGGCGCACGAGGGGCGCCACATCGAACGCACGGACCGCGACATCCCTTTCAACTGGCTCGCCGTCGGTACGGTGATTTTGACCATCGCCATCACCGGCATTTATTACTATTTCACCCAAAGCTGGAAAGCCGCGATCCTGGCGGCTGTGGTCATGAGCGTCGCCGGATTCTTCCTCTCCGCGGTCGGCGGCTACCTCGTTGGCCTCGTGGGCAGCTCGAATCAGCCGCTCTCCGGGCTGACGCTCTGCGCGCTGGTGCTCTCCGCGCTGATCATGCTCGCTATCGGCGCCAAAGGCATGCCCGGCGTCGCGGCGGTGTTGGGCGTGGCTTCGGTCGTGGCCTGCGCCTGCTCTGTCTCGGGATCACTCATTCAGGATTTGAAAGCCGGTTATCTGCTGGGCGGCACGCCCTGGAAGATGCAAATCGTCGAAATTCTCGCCGTGATTCAGTTATCGCTGTTTCTCATGTGGCCCATCATCGTGCTGCACGAGGCCAACCTTGCCACTGGCGGCATCGGTGGCCGCGCGCTCCCCGCCCCGCAGGCCGGCCTGATGGCCCAGCTCGCCAAGGGAATCGTCGGCGGACAAATGGCCTGGGGCCTCATCGGAATCGGGGCGGCTTTCGGCATCGCGCTGATCTTTTGCGGCGCCCGTTCGCCCATGCTCATCGCCGTCGGCATGTATCTCCCGTTCGATACCGTTGCCGCCATCTGGCTCGGCGGCGCCATCAAGTGGGTTGCCGACCGCGCCATCTCTCGCTTCAACCCGGACGAGAAAGCCCACGCCGAAGAGAAGGGCACGTTGCTCGCGTCCGGATTAATTGCGGGGGAAGCCATCGTCGGCATCCTGCAAGCGGTCTTATTCCTGGCCGGCGTCAGCTCGCTCACGCACGTGCTCACCGGCCGCGATGAGCTGCCCTTCTATCCCGCCTGGGGCGGCTGGCTCTCTCTAATCGGCTTCGCATCGGTGGCCTACGTACTCGTTCGCATTCCCGCCAGGCGCTTGGCCAAGTAAAATAGCACCACGTGAGTTGGATCATCCCCGCCGATAAGGCTGCCCGGCCGACGCTGTGGCTCGTCGCGGCACTGGCCATATATACAGTCCTGCGTCAGGCAGGCTTCTACAACTTCACGGCTCGCGAGATCGAAGGCCTCAATGTCCTGATCCAGCTCGTCGGCGACGTCTATGCGGTCCTGCTCGCGTTCACCATTTTCGTCATTTGGGGCCAGTTTACCGAGGTCGACAATTGCGTCATCGCCGAGTCCAACTCGCTCGACGACCTGCTCCGCTTCAGCAGCTATCACAATGCCGATGCCCAATCTGAAATCCGACGCGCCATGGCAAATTACGTCCGCCACGTTATGCAGTATGAATGGCAGGCGTTGGGTGACGGGCGAAAGGAGCCGCAGACGGACCAGGTCTTCGCACATTTCCTAAACGCCGTCACCTCCGCAACTCCCAAAACCGAATCCGAGCAGTTCGTCTACACTCGCCTGTTCGACATGCTGCAAAGAATCAGCGAGCGTCGCGATCAGCGTGTGGCCAAGAGTTTGACGCGCATTCCGCCCACCTTGGCCGGCCTTGTCAGCGCAATTGCCGGGGTACTACTCCTGCTGGTTTTCGTCTACCCTTTTCATTACGCGCTGACCGGCGCCGTCTGTTTCGCCCTCGTCGCCGCCGTGCTGTTTCTTGCAGACTTCGTGATGACGGATACCGACAACCCGCTCAAAGGAGTCTGGAACGTCAGTCCGCAGCCATTCGCCGATCTTCGCCTGTAGACCTACGGCACGCTCGCGCTCATCGCCGATGATGTCCCCTCCGTGTTCGTCAGCGTGACGCTCACGCTCGTGACACCCGTGCCGTTGATCGTGAACGGCTGTGCAAAGGTGAACTGGCTGCCGTACTGGTCTGACGATGAACTGCCGTACCAGGTCGCGAAAAGCGGCCCGGCCGTGATCGTCTGCGTCCCGCCTTGCAACGTGGTCCCCGACGCCGCCTGGAAGGTGAATGTCGCGCTCACCATCTCACGCGTATTCGAGAATCCCGTCACATCCACTTCGATGCCGCCTGATGTGGTGCTGACCGTAACGCTCGAGATCACCGGCACCGCGGCCGCGATGGTGATCACCTGCGTGGGCGCCGGCTGCGGAGTCACGTCCTGCCCGTCAGCCTTCAGATCCAGCGTCAGCGTGATCGTTCCGGCTATGGTTCCGGTGTCGAACGAGGGCGTCGCAGGAAAGACCGCCGCCGTTTGACCCGCTGGAATCGTGAAGGTCACTTTGCGCCC
>JASHOO010000266.1 GCA_030041035.1 Bryobacteraceae bacterium
ACGATATCGATGACGAAGTGAAGCGCTGGCTCAAGGCTGCGTACGATTTGGATGCGTAATTAGACTTAGAGCAGAGCCCAGCGGGGAACAGTTACCTGGCGGAGCACGATGCGATCACCCGTACGATCGACCTCTACATTGCAGGTGTACACCGGATACATTGAACACCTGTTCGGATGGATCAACGAGAACGGGCCGGCACCGAAAATCGAACCCCGTTTCAGTATAATCATTCGGCAAGTTTTGCCTGGAGGAGGAAAAAGACTATGCGCATGTTGCTGAGAGTATCGATTCCCGCCGAGGCTGGAAATGCCGCTGCCAAGGATGGAACCCTGGGTACGACGGTGGAGAAGATTCTGGCGGAGCTCAAACCAGAGGCCGCATATTTTTTCGCGGACGACAACGGGAATCGATCGGGCTCTATCGTTTTCGACATGAAGGACACGTCAGAAATACCGGCAGTGGCCGAACCGTGGTTCCTCGCATTCCGTGCGAAGGTTTCGTTCCGGCCGGTGATGAATCCGCAAGACCTTGCCAAGGCCGGTCCAGCGATCGGCAAAGCCGCCAAGACTTACGGGAAGTAGGATCGCGAGCCGGAATGCGGCTTGCCGGGCGAGCGGGATCGGCCGTTGCCGGGCGTGACGTGTCGGTGGCGCTGGCCAGCCGGACCGGGGCGGGCATGGGGTATGCTTGATCGTTATGCCGGAAACCAGTTTTCACGGGCGGCGCGCGTCTTTTATCGAAAACGAGCGGTTGCGCGTCACGGTCACGCATGAGGGCGGGCATATCGCGGAGATTTTGGACAAAGCCACGGGAGTGAGCCCGCTTTGGATTCCACCATGGCCGTCGATTGAGCCTTCGACGTACGACCGCGCCAAGCATCCCGAATACGGGAACGACTCCGAGAGCAAGCTGCTCGCCGGGATCATGGGGCACAATCTTTGTCTGGATATTTTCGGCGAGCCGTCAGAGGAAGAAGCGGCGGCGGGCCTGACGGTGCATGGTGAAGGATCGGTGGCACGGTATGACATCGCGACCGCTGGCAACGAGCTCATGCAGCGGGCGGAGTTTTCCATTGCGCAGATGCGCTTTGAGCGACGAATCCGTTTCGGCGGTGAGCGAGCCGTAGAGATTCGCGAAACACTGGAAAACGTCTCGGCTGCCGACCGGCCGATTGCCTGGACCGAGCATGCGACGCTGGGGCCTCCGTTTCTCGAACGGGGCCGGACCGAGTTCCGCACCTCGGCCACGCGATCGCGCACGTTCGAAGAGGACCTGCATCAGGCGGGCGAGTATCAGAAGCGTGGCGCGGATTTCGATTGGCCCTATGTACCCACGATGGATGGCGGGCAGGCCGATCTGCGCGTGTACAACAGCGCGGCAGTATCGGCTGCCTTCACTTTTCACCTGATGGACCCGCGGCGCGAACATGCATACTTCGTGGCCTTCTCGCCGACAAGCAAACTGGCGTTCGGCTACGTGTGGAAACGCGCGGATTTTCCCTGGATGGGCATTTGGGAGGAGAACCACGCACGCACGCCGCCGCCCTGGAGCGGACGGACGCTGACGCGCGGCATGGAATTCGGCGCTTCACCGGTGTCGGAGACGCGGCGAAAAATGATCGAGCGCAACAAACTGTTCGGCACGCCGTGCTATCGCTGGATTCCGGCGAAGGCAACGGTGCAGGTTCGTTATTTGGCGGCGCTTGCCCCGGCCGACCACGTACCCGAAACGCTAGTGTGGACGGGCGGCGATCTCGCGCGCTTCGAGTAATGCATTCGATTCGGCCCGCGAGCGAAGGCGATCTGGATGAGATCTGGCGGATTCAGGCGGCATCGGGTCAGGCGGCGCAGTGGAAACCCGCGGACTACCTGCTGCACGAGTGCGTGGTGGCTATCGTGAACGGGCGTTTGGCAGGTTTTGCGGTGGCCCGGTGCACGGCTCCGGGCGAAATCGAGATCCTGAACGTTGCGGTTGACCTGCCATTGCGGCGGCAAGGCATCGGGAGGAGTCTGATCCAGGAACTGATCGGGAAAAATCCCGGGACGGTGTTTCTGGAGGTGCGGCAATCGAACGTTGCGGCGCGTAAGCTCTATTATTCCTTGGGGTTTGAGGCGGCCGGGGTACGGCCGGATTACTATAGTGGACCAGTGGAATCCGCTATTGTCATGAAGTTTCATTCATGTTAAGGTCTCAGGTAGGCGGGACCGGAATGGTCCGCTCTTTCTTTCAAAACCGAATAAGTGCAGATTACCCACCGAGCCGGATCCCGAGGTGACTCGGCGCGGCAACCTCACTCGAGGAGGAATGCCTGGAATGGATCGCAACGCACAAGAGGAACTGAAAGCGCACCTGATGCAGACGGACGAGGATTTTCGACACCTGGTGGAGCAGCACTCCGAACTGGCGCATCAATTGGAGGATCTGGCGTCGAGACCGCACCTGACCGATCAGGAACAGGTGGAGGAAGTCCGGCTGAAGAAGATGAAACTTCATGCGAAGGATTTGATTGAGGCGCGGTTGAGTCGGTATCGTGCTCAGCACGTGGCCTGACATCGGGTGCGCAGAAGAAATTGGGGAAAGCCCGGTCTGGGCAGGCCAGATCGGGCTTTTTTATTTGTGAGGACGAAAATAAAGCCATGAGCGCGAAGGCGCTAGTGGCGGTTGAGGAATACCCGCGGGCGAGCTTCGAGGGGTTCAGGTCCGGAGTATGATCTGGTGATCCGGAAGGCCGACGTTTTCGAGTGGACGACGAGCCAGTACGAATTCCGATCACCGACGTTTTCGACTTACACAGCGTTCCACCGCGTGATGTCAAAGGTGTGGTAGAGGCCTACCTGGAAGAAGCGCACAAGCTGGGGTTTCGAGCGTTGCGGATCATTCACGGGCGGGGGATCGGGGTGCAGCGCGAGATTGTGCGCAGCGTTCTGGCGAAGACGGATTTTGTGGAGTCGTTCCGGGATGCGCCGGCCGAGGCCGGGGGTTGGGGCGCAACGATCGTGGATCTACGCTAGCGGCTGTGCTCGGGCGCGGGGGCCGAGCCGGCGGCAGGATTGTAGAGCGGATTCGCGGGGTTCTGCGGCTCCTCGCCGGGCTTGACGGGCGGCACGGGCTTGGCGCTATCGATCCAGGCGGTGTAAGCCAGATCGCGCAGGAATGCGGCGCCGGCGGCGATACGCTTGTAAACCAATTCCCGCGCTTCCTTATCGTCCTTGTTCTTGTAGCCGCCGCGGAGATCGATGCGATAGACGTCCTCGACGAAGTTGCGCGAATCGAGCGAATGCTTCAGGTTGGCTTCCCACGGATCGTCGAAGTAACGCGCCTTTTTGGGAACGTAGGGAAGGACATCGGCTTCGGAGGTAGAAATCAGGTCGACATACTCGGATTCGAAGCGGCTGTGAATATGTGGATCGCGCGTATAGCCTTTTGGATTGACAGGCCGGTGTAGCGAATGTTGAGGAGCTTGGCGCGGTCGGGATCGCGGAATCCCCAGGCGGCGAGGGGCTGGATCGACAACAATTGCACACAGAGCAGAGCGAGGGCTTTCTTTTTCAAGACACACTCCCAGAAACGAGTTTTTGCTGAGCCATTATGGTGGCACACGAGTGTGAAGGTTACGTAAAAACCGGTGTCAGCGAGTGTAAAAGTAATAGTCCGCTTGGTAGGTGCTGCGATGTTCCGCGCCTTCATGTGCGGCGTCACAGCCTTGTTTCGGCGCCTGGCCGGAATGCGTGTGGAGGCGCTGAATGCTGGTGACGGAGCTCATGACGCCGGAGCCGGTGTGATCGACGGCAGTGACCAGGAGCCACGGAATGGCGGTGGGATCGGGAGACGGCTCGCTCGCGGCCAGCTTGCCTTTTACCCGGCTTCCGTCGCTCGACTCCCAGGTAGGGCCGGCGAAGTGGGTGCCAACTTGAACATCGTTGTTATCGAAGAGTTTCGCCTCGGGCGCCTTGAAGGTCCACACGCCGGCTTTGCAGACGTAGATCTGATCGCCGGTTGCGTGAACCTGAAGCACGAGCCGTTCGCCCTCCGGCGGCTGGAGCTTTGGCGGAACGGCCGGATTTTGTGCGCCGGCGTTTAGCAGACAGCACAGAACCAAGAGAGACAGGCGAAGCATTCCGGCATTATAGGCGAGGTTCGTTACCAGGTGTAGTGGACGATGTAGGTGACGGTCTTCTCTTCATCGGGTTGGAGCGGCACGTGGAACTCGATGGTCTGCGCGTCGGTCTTGGTGTAGGGCATGGAGCTGGTGGTGATTTCCCAGGTGTTCCAGCGATAAAGGTGCTCGACGACGCGGATTTCCACGGGCTCTTTTTTGTGGTTGCGCACTTTGATTTCGAAGCCTTCGTCCATCATCTGGCGCGCCCCTTCGTGGTGGAATATCGTGCGTCTACGCTCGCCGGTGAGGTCGAAGGCGGAGCCGGTGAAGACGCGAATCTTTTCGTCCTTAGGGGTGTGATCGGTGACGTCTTCGCCGGTGAACTCGAGGCGGCCGTCGGTATCGCGGCGGTAGAAACGGATGCGGCCTTTCGGCAGCGGCATGCCGAGATGATTGGCGTCGGAGTTGAGAAACTCGCGCATCACCCAAACCTTGCGGTTGGAGACCGTGCCGTAACTGGCGTCCTGTCGGATGGCTTCGGCCTGCCAGGCCTGATAGCGGCTGCTGTCGATTTTGGCGCCATCGTAGACGTAGAGGATTTCAGCCTTGACCCCGTTCGCGCGCACGAACTCGACCTGCTTCGATTCGCTGCCATGAATCGTGACGGGACGCTGGAGGGTGTAGAGGTGGTACTCGTCGAAGGTTTTTTCGACGACCTGGGGGCCGGACATCTCTTGCATGGCAAGGCCCGCAACTGCTCCTCCCAATCGAACCCGCGCTCCGTTCTGAGGCTGGAGCTTGTTCACGTCGCCGGCCATCAGTTTCACGTGCGCGTTTTCGAATTCCTTGCCGCTGCGATTTTCGAGCGTGACCCAGCCAATGATGTCGAGGGCGTTGGCGTCGCCTTGAACGAAGTTGTAATCGGCGTTCCAGTTGAATCCGCCGGTCACGTAGGCCAGCTCGGCGTTCACGGGGCCGGCGCGGTCGGTCTCGATGGTCCAATCGAGCGTGGGTTGAAGAATCATGCCGAGGCCCAGGCCGGGGAAGAGCGGCGTGCCGGGAAGACCGAAGCGGAGCTTGCCGGCGACTTCAATGATCGGCTGTTCGGCGACAGGCTGCTGCGGGCGATACGGCGACGGCTGGTTGAACCATTCCGCCGGGATCACGGCTTCGGCGCGCACAATTTTGCCGCTGACCGTTTCGACGTGGTCGCCGTTGCGGACCTCGAAGTCGATGGTCTGGCCTTCGTAGCGCTTCATGAGCGCTTCGAGCGAGACGGGATCGGCGCGGTAGTTCTGCTCGAGGATGCGGAGCATGCGCTGGCCGCTGGGATCGCGCAGCATGACGGATTCGGGCTCGAGCTGCGCGGTGGTGCCGGTGAACTGGATCTGGTTGAGGCCTTGTTTGAGGTCGAGCGCAATGGTTTCGCGGACGACGGCGAACTGCTGGTTGTAAACGGTGAGGGCGGGGTCGGCGGCGAAGCCAAGGGAAACGAAGAGAGGCAAAAGCACGGCGACTTGAAAGCGCATGAATGATCTCCTTTAGTTAGACGCCGGATGTGAAAGCAAAGTTGAGGCACTTTGTCTTCCAGAACAGGCCCAATAACAGCGGGCAAGGGGCTGGCCCAAACCTGTGAATTCGGGGATTCGGCGTGCGGCGCGCGCACGGTGTCACAGAGGAAATCCGGCCTGCTGAGGTGCAGCACTTGTGTTAAGTTGAGGGAAGAATGTCATTCACCCATGCCTGGAAAGCCATGGGCGTGGCTGTGATCTGTGCCGTTTGCTTAGGTGCGCAGGGACAACCCGCCCCATCGAGCGAAGCGAAGCCCACAGAAGCCCAGGGGCTGCCACCGCGAGCTTCGCCGACCGATTATCAATTCCAGGGCAAAGCGGGCGCGGTGACGATTGGCGCGGAGTTCGCGGGACACAACGTACCCACCGAGGATCTGACGTTGACCACGGAGGATTACGTAGCGGTGGAAGTGGGGTTGTATGGACCGGCCGGGGCGCACATCCAGCTTTCCCCGGACGATTTTTCGCTGCGGATCAACGGGAAGAAGAACGTTTTGGCGAGCCAGTCTTATGTGGTGGTGTTTTCGTCACTGAGAGATCCCACATGGGTATCGCCGGAAGCGGAGAAGGCGAAGGAGGCGTCGAAGACGTCCATCAACGGCGGTGGTGGTGGTCAGGATTCGGGTAATCTGCCGCCGGTGATCCACGTTCCCATCGAGCTGCAACGCGCGTGGTCGCAGCACACGCAGAAGGCGGCGCTGCCGCTGGGCGATCGTCCTCTACCGCAGGCGGGATTGCTTTTCTTCCAGTATCGGGGCAAAGAAAAGGGAATTCATTCTATCGAGTTGATGTACAGCGGGTCGGCGGGGAAGGCGATGCTCAATTTGCAGCCGTGAAGGGCATTTACTGATCTATCGCGTCCCCACGCCCACGCGGTTCGCCACCGCCGCTTTGATGCGCTCGACGGCGTCCATCAGGTTCTCGTAGGAATTGGCGTAGCTGAAGCGGATGTAGCCTTCGCCGTATTCGCCGAAGGCGGCGCCGCTGAGGCAGGAGACGCCGGCCTCGTAGAGCAGGTAATCCGCGAGTTCTTTAGACTTCATGCCGGTGCCGGTGATGTTGGCGAAGGCGTAGAAGGCGCCGCCGGGGAGCGCGCAGCGGAAGCCCGGTACCTGATTGAGGCCGGCACAGAAGGCGTCGCGGCGGCGGCGGAATTCGGCCACCATCCTTTCCGACGGCTCCTGCGTGCCTTCGAGTGCGGCGAGTCCGGCACGCTGAGTAAATGTGGCTGTGCAGGAACTGGAATTCACCATCAGCTTAGTGACGGCTTCCACCAGCCACGTGGGCATCACGCCGTAACCCATGCGCCAGCCGGTCATGGCGTAGGTCTTGGAAAAACCATCGAGAATGATGGTTTTCTCCAGCATTCCAGGAAGGCTCGCGATGGAAAGCGGGGCCTCCGTGCCATAGTAAATGCGCGAGTAGATTTCGTCGGAGAGCACCATCAGGTCGCGGTCACGGACGAGGTCGGCGATGTGGTGGATGTCCTCGGGCGGGATCAGGCCGCCGGTGGGATTCTGCGGCGAGTTCAGGATAATCAGCTTGGTTTTGGGCGAGAGGCGCCGGCGCAAGGTGTCGAGATCGAACGAGAAGCCGCGCTCTTCAACCAGTGGAATCGGCACGGGCACACCGCCCGAAAAACGGATCATCGATTCGTAAATGGGAAATCCAGGATTCGGATAGATGACTTCATCGCCCGCCTCGATGAGGGCCAGAATCGGGAAAAAGATGATGGGCTTGCCGCCAGGTACGATGGAGATGTGCTCGGGGCCGACGCGGATGCCGCGCGTTCGCGAGACGTAGCGGGCCACGCTTTCGCGTAGTTCGGGAAGGCCCTGGGTGGGGCCGTAATGCGTGTAGCCTTCATCGAGGGCCTGCTTGGCGGCTTCGATGATGTGGCGGGGAGTGGGGAAATCGGGCTCGCCGATTTCCAGGTGGATCACGTGCCGGCCCTGGCGCTCGAGTTCGCGCGCGCGCACCAAGACCTCGAAGGCGGATTCCACGCCAATACGACTCATTCGCTCTGTCAGTTTCATGGGAGTTTCCGGAAGAAAGGGACGCCGTCGCGCGTTTCGACCTGCTCGACGCGATCATCGATGGCCACGCGATCACCCAAAACACGGCCTGTGGTGCGCGAGCCATCTTCGAGCGTCACAATCACGACTTGATAAGGGACATCGGCGGCAAAGGCCTCGGGAGCGAGATAGACCACGGTTTCCGTATAGACGGAGCCGGTCATACATTCCCCAGGATGCTGACGACGCAGGATGCGCCCGAGCCGCCCAGATTCTGAGCAAGGCCGAGCGAGTGACGTTTGAGCTGCATGTCGCCGGCTTCGCAGCGAATCTGAGCCACGATATCACAAATTTGTGCCACGCCGGTGGCGCCCACGGGATGGCCTTTGGACTTCAAGCCACCGCTGGGGTTGATAGGCTTTTCACCCTCGCGCGCGGTGGCGCCGGAGGTTTCAAACGGGCCGCCACAGCCCCTATCCACAAAACCCAGATCTTCGATGGCGACGATCTCGGCGATGGTGAAGCAATCGTGCACTTCGGCGAACTGAATGTCACGCGGTGTCACACCGGCCATTTCGTAGGCCTTTTGCGCAGCGCGGCGGACGGCGGGGAAGGTGGTGATGTCCGGCTTATGATCGAGCGCAACAAAATCCGAGGCCTGGGCCACACCGAGAATGCGGACGGGTTTATCGGTGAACTCGCGGGCACGCTCGAGCGGCATCAGCAGCACCGCCGCGGCGCCGTCGCTGATGAGCGAGCAGTCATAGAGGTGGAGCGGCTCAGCCACCGGCCGGGCGTTGAGGGCGTCGGCGATAGTGATCACCTTACGCATGTGGGCATCGGGATTGAGCGCGCCGTTGGCGTGATTCTTGACCGACACCGCGGCCAGGTCCTCCCGCGTGGTGCCGTACTGGTACATGTGACGGCGGGCGATCATGGCGAACAGCGAAGGGAAGGTGGAACCGGCTTTGACCTCGCCTGAGCAATCGCCGGCGCCAGCCAGAATTTCGGTGACGCGCGCGGTGGGCTGGGAGGACATTTTCTCGACGCCCGCAACGAGCACGCAATCGTAGAGGCCGCTCGCTATGGCAGAAAACGCATGGAAAAACGCGGAGCCGCTGGAGGCGCAGGCGGCTTCGAAGCGCGTGGCGGGGACGTCGCGGATGCCCACAGCCGTGGAGATGTAGGGCGCCAGGTGATTTTGGCCGACAAAAGAGGGGCCGGCAAAGTTACCCAGGTTAAATGCTTCCACCTGTGAGGGGCTAACATGCCCGTTTTTCAAGCACTTGTCGCAGGCTGCGACGGCTAGGGAGCGCAGATCCCGGTCAGGAAAGGCGCCAAACGGCGTTTTGCCGACGGCCACCACCGCCACTGGTCTCATATAATTAGCTTAGCGCGCAAAGTAGTCTCCACGTTTTCCGGTTCCTAGCGTCATCCCTATTGTGGGCACCGGAATCGTGTATAGCGAAGTCATGAGCGAATTGGCGCCCCCACCACTGGAGTCCCTGGAGAGACAGAATCGCTTTGTCTCCGAGAACCTGCGGCGCATCTTTCTGCAAATTTATCGCATTGTGGGCAACACGGCCGACGCCCAGGATCTTACCCAGGAAGCGTTCATCAAAGCTCTACAGCGGCAGCAACAGCTCAAGGACGAGGAGAAGGCGTCGCACTGGCTGTCGCGCATCGCCACCAATACCGCGATCGATTTTCTGCGGCGTCACGGGCGCGTGACGCAGTGCGAGGTGGATGTGCACGTGGAGAGTCCGGAAGAATCGCCCGAAGATCTGCTGCTGCGGTCCGAACATCGCGATTATCTGGAAGACGGGCTCCGCCTGCTGACGGCTCGCGAGCGGGCGGCGCTGATGTTGCGAGACGTGGAGGGTTGCTCGGCCGAGGAAGTGGCGCAGAGGCTGGATTGCTCGAAGGCGACAGTGCGGTCGCACATCGCCAACGCACGGATCAAGCTGCGGCGCTACATGGCCCGGAGGAGACGCTGAGATGAGCAAACATCCAAGTGAAGCAGATCTGGCGCTCGTGGCGGGCGGCGAGTTGACGGGTTGGCGGCGATGGAGCGTGGCGCGGCATCTGGCCGAATGCGCCGAGTGCCGGCGTGAAGTGGCGGAGTTCTCGTCATTGCGCGAGGAAGTGCGCATGATGGCGGAAATGCCGGAGGTCCCGTGGGGCAGGCTGGCGGCGGAGATGCGCGCGAATATCCGGGTGGGCCTGGAGGCGGGCGAGTGCGTCCCTGAACACGCGGCGGCGCGCCACGGATTCAGTCTGCGTGCCGCTGTGGCTTGCGCCAGCCTGGTGATGCTGCTCACGGTGGGGTTTCTGATCGAACGTCCGGTGCCTCGTGCGGCAGAGGACAGGCCGGCGGAAGCAGTGCTGGAAACGAACGGGTCGGGAATTCAGGTGCGGGAAGGCAGTCAGTCGATGATGCTGCTGAATGCAAGGGCGCGGGATGTGCAGTATCAGGCCGGCGGCAGCACCATGGGTGCGCGTTACGTAAATGCCGATACCGGCCAGGTGACGATCAACAATGTGTACGTGCAGTAGAGTAGCGGCGGTTTTATTGGCGAGCGCGGTCTTGCTCTGTGGGCAGGACGTGCCGCTGAATGTGCACAGCTCGATCGACATCAACCTGCCGGCGAGTTCTCCGGTCGCGCTGCTGAACACGAACGTCAGCAATTCCGGCGCCACGGAACGCGGCGGGGCCATGGTGATCGATCTGCACATGGCGCTTTCGCTGCGGAACTCCGATTCGCGTACGATCCGCGGCATCACACTGCTGGTGACGGCGCAAGAAGTCACGCCCGGCGGAAAGGCGTCAGTTGCAGTGCCGAGTCTGAATGTGGCGCCGGGCGAGGCGTTCCCTGTGCGCATTGATTTGCGCCTGCTGCGGCCCGTACAGGCCGGCGCGGGGCCGCTGGTTCAGGTCAGTCTGGATGGTGTACTGTTCGATGGCCTGGATTTCTACGGTCCGAACCGGTTGAACTCGCGGCGGTCGATGACGGTGTGGGAAATGGAGGCGGAGCGGGACCGTCAATATTACAAGTCGGTCCTGGCTTCGGGTGGCCCTGAGGCGCTGCGGCGGGAGATGCTGGATTCGCTTGGGCGGCAGCAGGAACGGCCACGCATCGACGTACGATTGTCGCGCGGCGGACGTTCCATTACTTCTGCGGCCGCAGCGGAGCACATGGCCCGCTTCGCATTTCTGAAAATGCCCGACGCGCCGGTGGAAGCGATCGACGGCTGGGCCGAGGTGGCGGGCAATGAGGCGCGGACGCCGACGATTCAGGTGCAGAATCGCTCGTCGCGCCCGGTGCGCTACGTCGAGATCGGATGGATTGTGAAGGACCAGGAGGGCCACGAATTTCTGGCAGGCTCGGTTCCGGCGGCAGAGAGCGACCTGCTATTGCCGCCGGGGAAAACAGGCCGCGTGCTGCAGGATACGGCGCTCCGGTTTTCGCGCAGCGCGGGCGAACCGGTGCAGATTGCCAGCATGACTGGCTTTGTGAGTAACGTAGAGTTCGCCAATGGCCGCGTGTGGGTGCCGAGCCGCACGGAGTTGCCGGCCATGGCACCGCCATCGCCAGAAGAGCAGCGCCTGGCCGACATGTACCGCACCAAGGGGCTGGCGGCGGTGGTGGACGAGTTGCGGAAGTATTAGGGGCGCATTCGCGCTAGCAACTCCCGGATCTCAGTCTGCATCCTCTCAGCCGGTTGATTGATCCGTTCCCCATGTCCCGGTAATACCCATTCGAACGAGTACCGCGCCAGTGCGGACATGGAGCGTGCTTGCTCCTCCCAGGAGTACCAGCAGACGTCGCGGCCGGCGTTGAGACTCTGAAGCGTGCGGCTCCACCAGAGATGATCGCCGGTGAACAGATATCGGTCATCGAGCAGCAGACACATGTGACCGCGCGTATGGCCGGGAGTAGGGATGGCCAGAAAACCGGGCGCGAGTTGGACGGGATCGCTGCCATCGATTACCTGTTCGGCGGAAGGCTGGGCGGATAGTTCCTTGCGATGGATGATGCGGCGGCCGGCGAAGCGCACGGCGTATTTCCCGGCGTCCGCCACGTCGTCGCGATGCGTCAGGAAGATGTGCGAGATGCCGCCGAGGCTTTGGAACCGTTCCACCAGGTGCGGGAGGAACTTCGGAGAGTCGATGAGCCAGTTCCCTTCGGGGCGCGCGACAAAGTAGCTGTTCCCGCCGAACGATTTCGGGGAATTGAAACCGCAGTAATATACGCCGCCTTCGAGAGGCATGGGAAAGTCCGCTTTGGCTTCGCGGGCGCAGGCCGGATTCAGAGTGCCGATCGAACCGGTGGGACAGGAAAGAAGCGCGCGGAATGCGCTGCGCCGGGTTTCTGCATTCTTCGGCTGCTCGTAGACGAACGAGTAATCTTCCGCATCGGCGAAAACCGCGGGCGCGAGCTGGCGGCAGGTATCGCAGTCGATGCAGGTTTCATCGACAAAGAAGTCACCGGCGACGTTCTCGGCGACGCTGCGGCGGCGATCGGCCATACCTCGATGGTCGCACGTTGTATGCTGAATATCTCATGGAGCTGAAATCCATCCCCCTTGAAATTCCCGAAGGCGGAAATATCATTCTGGGCCAGACGCACTTCATCAAGAGTGTGGAAGACCTTTACGAAGCGCTGGTCAACACGGTCCCACAGATGAAATTCGGGGTGGCGTTCAACGAGGCCTCCGGTCCGTGCCTCACGCGCGTGGACGGCAACGATGACGCGCTCACAACGCTAGCGGCGCGCAATGCGACAGCCGTGGGAGCGGGTCACATTTTCGTCATCGCCATGCGCGAGGGCTACCCCATCAACGTGCTGGGACGGATCAAGGACGTCCCGGAAGTTTGTTCGATCTTCTGCGCCACCGCCAATCCGGTGACGGTCATTGTGGCGGAGGATGAACAGGGGCGCGGGGTGCTGGGAGTGATTGACGGCGTCCCTCCCAAGAGTGTGGAGACCGCTGAAGACGCCGCGCGCAGGCGGGATTTTCTGCGCAAGATCGGCTATAAGCGCTGATGATCGCGAGCGCGCAGCAACTCGAAGACATGCTGGCGGAGCCTTCGCAGGCCGACACGAGGGCGATGGCCGAGATGTTGGGCGATCTGGTCATACTTGGTGTCGGCGGAAAGATGGGACCGAGCCTGGCCAAACGGGCCAAACGCGCCTGCGAGCGGGCGAAATTTCCCAAGCGCATCATCGGTGTTGCGCGTTTTTCCGATCCTGCGGTGCGCGAGGACCTTGAATCCGCGGGCGTCGAGACGGTCAGTGTGGATCTGCTGGCGCCGGGCGCGCTGGGTGCGTTGCCGGAGGCTTCGAACGTACTGTTCATGGCAGCGCGCAAGTTCGGATCGACGGGCGCCGAACATCTGACCTGGGCCATGAACACGCTGCTGCCCGCGCTGGTAGCGGACCGCTACGCGGCCTCGCGCATTGTGGCTTTTTCGAGCGGCAATGTGTATCCGCTGGTTCCCATAGCGCAGGGAGGCGCGACCGAGGACAGTACGCCCGGGCCTGTTGGGGAGTATGCGCAATCCGTCCTGGGCCGCGAGCGCGTGTTTCAGTTTTTCTCCGAGCGCAACCGCACGCCTGTAACGTTGCTGCGGCTCAACTATGCGATTGATCTTCGCTATGGCGTGTTGCTGGACATCGGCCAAAAGGTATTCGACCGCAAACCGATCGACGTGACGATGGGCCACGTCAACGTAATCTGGCAAGGCGACGCGAACTCGGTGGCGCTGCGCTCGTTTGGGCTGGCGCAATCGCCGCCCGCGATTCTCAACGTGACCGGACCGGAGACAGTGGCGGTGCGCTGGATCGCGCGGAAGTTCGGCGAACGCTTCGGCATTGAACCGGCATTCGAGGGCGCCGAAGCGGCCACGGCTTTGCTCAGCAACGCGGCCAGATGTCACAGGCTGTTCGGCTATCCTTCGGTGACGATCGAACAGATGATCGAGTGGGTGGCGGACTGGATCGGCATGGGCGGCGCGACGCTGGCCAAGCCGACGCATTTCGAGCGCCGGGACGGCCGGTTCTGATGACCTGGAGGGAAAAACTGCGACGCGGCGTGGTGGTCCCCGCGCATCCGCTGGCACTCAGCGCCAAACGCAAGCTGGACGAGCGGCGCCAGCGCGCACTGACGCGTTACTACCTGGCTGCGGGTGCGGGCGGCGTGGCCGTGGGAGTGCACACTACACAGTTTGAGATTCGCGAGCCGCGCATAGGGCTGTACGAGCCGGTGCTGGCGCTGGCGATGGAGGAACTGGGGTCGAGCGATGCCGTGCGGATTGCGGGCATCGTGGGCCCCACGGCGCAGGCCGTGAAAGAAGCCGAATTGGCGGCGAGGCTCGGTTATCATGCAGGCCTGCTGAGTCTGGCGGCCCTGCGCGAGGCCAGCGTTGCGGAGCTTGTGGCCCACGCGCGCGCCGTCGCTTCGGTTATTCCGGTGTTCGGTTTTTATCTGCAACCTGCCGTGGGCGGGCGCGTGCTGCCTTTCGCATTCTGGCGCGAATTCGCTGAGATCGAAAACGTCGTGGCCATTAAGATGGCGCCGTTCAACCGTTACCAAACGCTGGACGTGGTGCGTGCGGTGGCTGAATCCGGGCGCGCTGAAGACATTGCCCTTTATACCGGTAACGACGACAGCATCGTCGTCGATCTGCTCACACCGTTCCAGTTTGGTGGACGAACGGCACGTGTGGTGGGCGGGCTGTTGGGGCACTGGGCCGTGTGGACGCGCCGGGCGGTCGAGATGCTGGAGCGCATCCACACCGAACCGGAATGCCCGGGTTGGCTGAAACGGGCTGCGGAGGTCACCGATTCTAACGCAGCCTTTTTCGACACAGCCAACCAGTTTGCGGGCTGCATCGCGGGACTGCATGAAGTGCTGCGGCGGCAAGGGCTGCTGGAGGGCCGTTGGTGCTTGAATCCTTCCGAGGGCCTTTCACCCGGCCAGATGGAGGAGATCGATCGCGTTTACGGCGCCTATCCGCATCTCAACGACGACGAATTCGTGCGTGAGAATCTGGACGTCTGGCTGAAGTAGCGCAGCGCCGTGGTCAATGCCTAGCTGTTTTCCGCCCTTGATTTCTTTTGCCGGAGGGTTCCGGCTCCACGATAGAGAACTGGAGCTTGCGCTCCACCGGATCCACGCGCTCGAGCAGCACGCGTACGCGATCCCCGATCGAGAACTCGCGGCGCGAGTTCCGGCCAATGATCCTGCGTACGTTTTCGTGATACGTGTAGCGATCGCCGGGCAATGAATCGATCGGCACCAGGCCTTCAATGAACAAATCCGCCAGCTCGACAAACAGGCCGAACTTCGTGGTACTGATGATGAGCGCATCAAACTCGTCACCCACGCGGTCCGCCATGAAGGTGGTCTTTTTCCATTCCACCAGCTCACGCTCGGCTTCCGCGGCCCGGCGCTCGGATTGAGAAGATTCATCGGCGATAGCGCTCAGCTCGGGCGCGGAAGAGTAAGTCCGGCCATCCAGCGCCGCCGTCAGCAACCGGTGCACCACCAGATCGGGATAGCGCCGAATGGGGGACGTGAAATGCGTGTAGGTGTCGGCTGCGAGCGCGAAGTGCCCCACATTGTCGGCCGAGTATCGCGCCTGTTTCAGCGAGCGGAGCATGAGATAGCTCAGGATGCGCTCCTCAGGCTTACCCTCAACCTTGGCCACGAGTTTTTGATACTGGCGCGGGGAAATTTTGATTTCGTCCGGCAGCATGATCTCACGCCGCATCTTTTGGCCGTCGCGACGCTTGTCGGCATAGGCGAACTTCTTCACAGGGATCGCGCCGACGCCCAGCGAATAGCCAAAGTGTGCGGCCACTTCTTCGAATTCCAGCACACGTTTGGGATCAGGAGGCTCGTGAATGCGATAAATGGAGGGCCAGCCGGTGGCTTGCAGGTGGGCAGCCACGGCCTCGTTTGCCGCCAGCATGAATTCTTCAATGATGCGATGGGCGATGTTGCGCGGCGCCCGCACGACGCCGGTCATGGCGCCCCATTCGTCAAATTCGATCAGAGGTTCCGGCAGATCGAAGTCGATCGACCCGCGACGTACCCGCTTGCGGTTCAGGATCTCCGCCAACTCGCGCATCAACTCGAACCGCTCGGCCAGCGGGCGGTAGCGATCGCGCAGCTTAATGTCTCCTTCGAGCAGCAGGTGCACGTCGGTGTAGGTCATACGCTCGGCGCTGCGAATCACCCCGCGTACGAATCTTTGCGTCAACATGTCGCCGCGGTGATCGAATTCCATAAGCGCCGAGAGCACCAGGCGGTCCAAGCGAGGGTTAAGCGAACAGATGTTGGTGGAAAGCTCGAACGGCAGCATGGGAACGGCACGGTCGGGGAAATAGACACTGGTACCGCGCAGGCGTGCTTCGGCGTCAATGGGACTGCCCGGCCGGACGTAGTGGCTCACGTCGGCGATGTGCACATGTAGCGCATAGTTTCCGTTGGGCAGACGATCTACCCACACAGCGTCATCGAAGTCGCGGGCGGTTTCGCCGTCGATGGTGACCACGTCCAGCCGCCGGAAGTCCTCCCGACCCACCAATTCCCAGGACGCGATCACGCCGGCAATCGATTCGGCCTGCTCCACCACCTCCGAGGGAAAACGGTGCGGCAGATGAAACTTCCGGATGACAATTTCCACGTCGATGCCGAAGTCGCCGGGCGCACCCAGGATTTCGATCACGCGTCCCACGCCGCGTTCTCCGCCCTGCGGATACTCCAGCAACTCGACATTGACAATCATGCCGTCCAATTTTTCCGGATCGGTGATTTCGATCGGAGCCGGACCCATGCGATCGATCTGGGCGGCCGGCACTGGAATAGCCAACTCGTCCGGAATCTCGATCGAGTCGCGCAGCCGGTCGTCGTGCGGCACCAGGTAGAAGCCCTGGCGCCCCACCCGGAACTCGCCCACAACAGTGGGATGCGCGCGCTTGAGGATTTTGACCACCTCGCCATCTGCGCGGCCGCCCGCCTCAATCCGCGCAATCCGCACCACCACGCGATCCCCGTGCATGGCGCTCTGCACAGCGTCGGCGGGAATATAGACGTCGCCCGAAACGCCTTCGAGCGGCCGGTCCGCAATCAGAAAGCCGTAACCATCGCGGTGCATGGAGAGCCGGCCGACAGCGAATTCCCGATTGCCGCGGGTGGCCACGAAATGCCCGGATCGCATCTCAATCAACTCACCGCGGGCTGCCAGCCGCGCCAGCAGCGTTTCCAACTC
>JASHOO010000267.1 GCA_030041035.1 Bryobacteraceae bacterium
CGCCAGCGCCTCCACCGGCGTCAAGCCAAAATCCTCCTCGCCCGGCATCACAAATGCGCGCGCCCGCGCATACAACTCCCGCAGATCTTCCTCGGAAACCCTCCCGCAAAACTCGACATTACCGCCGGCGATCCGCTTCAGCTCCGCATATTCCGGCCCATCTCCCGCCACCCGCAGCCGCCGCCCGTTTTTCGAAAACACCCGCACCGCAATATCTATGCGCTTATATGCCACCAGCTCCGAAACAATCAGGTAATAATCCTCCGCCGGTTTCCAGTAAAACGATTCCACCGCCACCGGCGGATGTATCACCCGCGCCTCCCGCCGGTATGTCTTCCAGATCCGCTGCACCGCGTTCGCGCTGCTCGCCACGAAATCGTCTACCCGCGCCGCCGTCGTGTAGTCCCATACCCGCAGATAATTGGTGAGCGGCGTCATCAGCGCCCGCTTCCACGCGCTTGCCGTCCACTCGTTCCGGTACGCCGGATACAAGTCCCACAGATATCGCATCGGCGTGTGGCAGTAACAGATATGCCGCGCCGTTGATGGCGCCAGCACTCCCTTCGCCGGCCCCGATTCATGCGAAAAAATCAGATCGTAGCCGCGCAAATCGAAACTCTCGAGCGCCATCGGCATCAGCGGCAACAACGCGCGGTGGTGCCTTCGCAGCGGATTCAGAAACGACGCCATCACCCGCCGCGCGCGAATCGTCTCACTGACCTTTTCCGGATCGTAGAAAAGTGTAAAAAGATCCGCTTCGGGCAGCAGCCGGCAAAGCGACTCCAGAACCCGCTCGCCCCCCCGCATGTTGAGCAGCCAGTAATGGATGATCGCCGCGCGCATCGGTCTTTAGAATTCTAGCGGCTTCTGAACTCCGCTACCCGCGCCACTGCTTGATGATTGTAAAATCCTTCGGCCAAACGCTGCGCTCGACCCGACGTGCGCGAGATAATGGCACCGGCGCCCGCTTGTTTGACCCGTTTCATCTCAGCATCGACTTGCCGCGTGAAACCCTCGTCCATCCCCTCGGTTTTCCCATGCGCCTGCGCACCAACTCGGCCGATGTCATCCAGGCCGTCGAGGAAAGCTGGCGCGGATTTCCCCACTTGTTCGACGATCGCTCGCTCGAGGTCCGCATCGCGGTTTCTGACGACGAAACCGCTCCGTGCGCCTCCGGCTTGCGGTTTTACGGCCAGGGCTACCTGCTGACGTTCCTCTCCGACCAAAACAATCTCGCAGTCTGCGATCTCGAAAAAGGCTTCACCTTCGCCTGGTTCGTGCCCGCCACGGCCCGCAATCACCCTTTCTTCCGGGCCTTCTACTTCGATAGCATCACTTACCTGCCGCTGTGGCACAGCCATCTGACACTTATTCATGCCGGATGCGTCGCCCGCAATGGCCGTGGTGTTCTGCTGTGCGGGCCCTCCGGCGCCGGCAAGAGTTGCCTCACGTTTGCCTGCGCGCGCCGCGGCTGGACGCTCGTCGCCGATGAACCCGTCTCGCTGCTTCGCCGCCCGCCTGGCCGCACCGTCTTGGGCCGCCCCTGGCACATGCATTTCCGCGAAACCGCGGCCGATCTTTTTCCTGAGTTTTCTGGCCTCCTCGCCTCGCCAAATGCCGTCGGCAAAATCTCCTTCGAGATCCCCATTGCCGATTTGCCACGATTCCAAACCGCGTTTCAATGCCAGGTGGCAGCCGTTGTGTTCTTGAATCGCCACGCCGACGATCCTCCGCGCCTGGTGCCCGTCTCCGCCACCGATGCCTTTCGTCGCCTCGAGAGCTCTCTGCCGCTCGTCCCCGCCCCGGTCATGGAACAGCATCACGCCGCCCTCCGTCATCTCGTCGAAACCGGCGCGTTCGAACTGCGCTACCACGATCTCGAACAGGCCGTCACCGCACTCGAGCCCTTGGTGGATCCCGCTACCAATTTGTAAAACCTGACTCCTTCCAGAAACTTCCCGTCGCACATCTCCCGCACTTCATTATGGATAACCCTCGTTCGCACGCCTCTGAACAGTTGTAAAACCTGCGTCAAAACCCCTGAAATTCGGGCTCAGAATGCGATCATGGTCTTGCCGGACCATGGAACAAGACGACACATTGATGCTGCGCGCGCCGCTTCCGCATCGCGCCGAATTCTACCCCCTCGGCTTCCCGTTGCAGCTCTCGACTAACTCTCCCGTCGTGCTCGCCGCCGCCGCCGAAAGCTGGAGCGGCTACACTCGCGCCTTCGATCGCCCGCCGCTCGACATGCGCGTCCTCGTGCATCTCGATGGCCCCGTGCCCGCCCAGCAACCCGTCTACCGCGCTCAGCGCAATCTCTTCACTATCATTGCCGATAGCGCCAACTTCGGCATTTGCGATCTCGAAACCGGCTATTGCTTCTGTTGCGTCACCCCCGCCGTTGCCGCCGCACCGTACTTCCGAAGTCACCTGCTCGACACCATGGCGTTTTTCACCCTCGACTACCTCTACATCACCATCCTCCACGCCGGCTGCGTCGCCCGCAACGGCCGCGGCGTCCTGCTCGCCGGGGATGCCGGCGCCGGCAAAACCTGCCTCGTCTACGCCTGCGTGAAACGGGGCTGGACCCTGATGTCCGACGACTTCGCCGCCCTCCTCCGCGATCCCGGCAACAACTCCGTCATCGGCCGCCCCCACCGCATCCGCTTCCGCCCCGAATCTCTCGATCTGTTCCCCGAGCTCAAAACCTACGCCAGCAGCATCACCCCCCTCGGCAAGCACCTGTTTGACCTCCGCACCGGCGCCATCCCCAACGTGCGCACCGCACCCTGCTGCCGCGCCGAAAAAATCGTTTTCCTCGACCGCCGCCCCTCGGGCCCCGCCGAACTCCTCCCGCTCGACCCCGAAGAAGCCCTCAACCGTTTCGTCTACCATCGCGCGCCCTGGGACGCCCCCGTCTTCGATCAGCATCGCGAAATTATTCAGGCGCTGGTGTCCCGCGGAGTCTATACCTTGCGGTACAGCGATTTTGATCGCGCCATCGCCCTCCTGGAGTCTCTGCTGTCATGACCAAACGTCTTTTGCTGACCCTTTGCCTGCTCGCCGCCAGCCCCTTCGTGCACGCCCAGGTCGCATCCGCTACCCTCCTCGGTGAAGTCCGCGATCAAACCGGCGCGCTTGCTCCCGCCGTCACCGTCACTGCCCGGCAGGATGCCACCGGCTTCGTCCGCACCGCCGTCACCAACGCGCAAGGCGCCTACCGCATCGATGAACTTATTCCCGGCGCCTACACCATCACCGCGGAAAAAACCGACTTCAACAAATTCCAATCCCAACACGTCGTGCTCGAGGTCAACCAAAACGCGCGGCTCGATATCGTCCTCACCGTCGGCCCCGCGCGCGGCAGCGTCACCGTTGAGGGCCAGGTCTCGCCCGTCCAGACCGACGACGCCACCGCCGGCTATCGTCTCGATTCCTCTACCATTGACTCCCTCCCCCTCGATCAGCGCAACGTCGTCAATCTCATCACCCTCGGCCCCGGAGCCATTCCGCGCCAGCTCGCCGGATTCGTCTCCGACACCATCAACATCGTGCAGGCCAACCGCGGCGTCACCGCCCTTAACGCGCCCATCAACGGCGCCCGCTCCTACATGAACGCCTACCTGCTCGATGGCGCCAACGATACCGACCGCAACACTTTCGCCATCGCCGTCGAGCCGCCCGTGGATTCCGTCCAGGAGTTCCGCATCGATACTTCCGCCGCCACCGCCGAATTCGCACAGGCCGCCGGCGGCGTCATGGACGTGGTCACCAAGTCCGGCACCCTCGCCTGGCACGGCAGCGCCTTCGAATATTTCCGCAATGAGGATCTCGATGCGCTGAGCTATTTCTCCGATCCCAGCCTTCCCCGTGCTATTTTCCGGCAAAACCAGTTCGGCAGCTCCTTCGGCGGCCGCGTGCCCAAGCTCAACAAAACATTCTTCTTCGCCAGCTATGAAGGACTGCGCGCCAAATCCGCCTCACCTCTGACCGCCCTGGTTCCCGATGCCACCATCCGCACCGGCAACTTCACCGGCCGCAATCCCATCTACGACCCGTTCAGCCTGGACAGCGCCGGCAATCGCGTGCCCTTCCCCAATAACATCATCCCGGCGAATCTCATCGACCCCATCGCCGCCAAATTCCTCAGCACCTATGAGCCGCTGCCCAACAATCCCACCAATCCCGTGGACAACTACCTCGACGCCACGCCCAGCCAGAATCACAACGACAGCGGTTCGGCGCGCGTCGATCATGAGTTTCGCGACCAAAGCCGCCTGTTTGCGCGTTACACCATCAATGACGAGCGCAACCTGCTCGCCGGCAATTTCCCCGAGCTGCCCGATGATGAGGACTTGCGCGCCCAGCAGGCCGCCCTCGGGTACACCGAAAGCGGCGCCGCCTGGCTCAACGAGGTCCGCCTCGGTTTCACCCGTCTGAAAATCTTCGACACTCCGCAGGCCGCGTTTCATCAGGATCTGGCCGGCGAGCTCGGTCTCCAGGGACTCTCCTCCAATCCCGCCAACTTCGGCCTGCCCTACTTTCTGGTCGACGATTTCTCCACCGTCACCGACGCCCCCAACCTGCCTCAGCTCCAGCGCGACAATCTCTGGCAGCTCTCGGACAACTACTCGTTGATCCGCGGCCGCCACACCTTCAAGGCGGGCGTTCAGTGGATGCGCTCCAACGTAAATTATCTCCAGAGCAACCTGCCGCGCGGGGAATACATTTTCACCGGCGCGCTCACCGCTTCCAATCCCAATAACACCGCCGCTACCGGCGATGCCTTTGCCGATTTCCTGCTCGGTCTCCCGCAAGACACCAGCCGCACCATCGGCTTTGCGCAAAGCTACTTGCGCGATAACACCTACGCCGCTTATTTTGAGGACGATTGGCGCGTCGCGCCCGGCCTCACCATCAACCTCGGCGTCCGCTACGAGTACTATTCACCGTTCTCCGATGCGCGCAATCAGCTCCTGAACCTCAACTACACCAACTTGCCCGGCCCGCCCACGCTCCAGACCGTTCCCACCGCCAGCGATCCCAACCCGCACGATTTCGCGCCACGCGTCGGCCTCGCCTGGACTCCACCGTTCAGCCTTTGGCCCGGCCGCAAAATCGTCTTCCGCGCCGCCTACGGCATCTACTACACCCCCTCCATCGCCACCGAAGCCTATAACCTCGTTCTGAACAACATCATCACCCAGAACAACGAAACCAGCGGCGCCAGCCCGCAGTTGACCATCGAGAACGGCTTCCCGCAGAACTCGAGCCTCGGCTTCCCCACGCTCTACGGCCTCGATCAGCACGCCCCCACGCCTTACATGCAGCAATGGAACGCCGGCTTCCAGCAGGAATTGGGCGGCGGCATCGTCTTCGAAGCCTCCTACATCGGCTCCAAGGGAACCGATCTCGGCCTCTACCGCCGCTTCAACACTCCCGCCCATGTGGAAACCGGCCAGGACCTTCCACCGCGCCCCGGCAATCTGCAATCGCTGCGAACTTGGCCCCAACTCGGGCCCATCATTCAGGTCCAGCACATCGCCAATTCGTCTTACAATTCGCTCCAGCTCAAGGGCACCAAGCGCCTGAGCCACGGCCTCTCGTTCCTCACCTGCTTCGTCTGGTCCAAGTCCATGGATGATGCCGACCTGCCCATCGTCGGCGGGTACGATGCCGTCGGCGCGCAGGATGAACGTAATCTTCACCTGGAGTGGGCGCCATCGTTCTTTAACGTCGGCCGGCGTTTCTCCAGCGGCTACGTTTACAACCTCCCCGCACCGGGTGGCTTTCTTCGCCCTGCGCTGCACAACTGGCAAACCAGCGGCATCGTTACGCTCCAGGATGGCACGCCCGAAAATCCGTTCTACTTCTCCGAAGACTTCGCCAACTCCGGCACTCCCAACCGGCCCAATGTCGTACCCGGTGTAAGCCTGAAAACCCCCCCCGGCGGGCCCACGCCCACGGAATGGTTCAACACCGCCGCGTTCAGCCAGCCTGCTCCCTATACCTTCGGCGATGCCGGCCGCGACATCATCCCCACTCCGGGCATCGCGGTTTTTGATCTGGCCTTGTCGCGCAGCTTCCATCCTCGCGAATCTCACGCCATTCAATTCCGTGCCGAGTTTTTCAACGCTTTCAACCGTCCCAACTTCGGCATTCCCGGCGACAATCCCGATTTCGGCCCTTTCTTCGGCCGAATCCTCACTACCGGACAGCCGCGGCGCATTCAGTTGGCACTGCGCTACGATTTCTAGAGGTATCGGACCCTCGTGCCGCTCGCCCGCACGCCGGCCGTGCCATCTGCCGCAACCATGCCGCTCGCGTGGGAAAAAAATCTCCACCTGCCCAAGGCCGTCGGTGCTATGCTCGCCGCTCTGCGCTTTTCCACGCCTGCCCCGGAACTGCTGCGGGACATCTCCGATGCGGAATGGAGATCCAGTTTGCCGTTCTGCGATCGATCCAGCCTCATACTTTCGCTCGGCGCGCTCTACCGTGACTATTTGCCCGCCTGGCTGGTGGACCGCATCGCCGGTAACATCGCCAACAATACCGAGCGCATCGGCCGTCTGCGCGCCGCGCTGGTGGAGATCGCCGCCGCATTTGACGCGCGCCGCATCGAATACCTTCAGCTCAAAGGTTTCTCGCACGAAAACGATTACGCTTCCGACCCATATCTGCGGGTCGGCTACGACATGGATCTGTTCGCTCCCGCGGATTCGCTCCCGGGCGCTTACCAGACCCTGCTCGAAATGGATTACCAGCCCTCCGAAGGCACTGAAAACGCCCTTTCCGACCATTACCCGCCCGTGATCCGCAAAACCGGCTGGGAATTCCGCGGCGATTTCTTCGATCCGGAAATCCCCGCCAGCGTCGATCTCCACTACCGCTTCTGGGATCCGGACACCGAGCACTTCGACGCTCCGGGTGTCAGCGATTTTTGGGAGCGCCGCGTCACGCAAGATGACATCCCTGTTCTCGACGGCGCCGATCGCCTGGCTTATGCCAGCTTGCACCTGCTCCGACATCTGTTCCGCCCTCCCTTGCGGCCTTTGCACGTTTACGAGATCGCCTACCTCCTCGAAAACAAATCCACCGATGACGCCTTCTGGGATCGCTGGTACGGGCTGCATCCTGAAGGCCTCCGCCGACTGCAAGCCGTGGCGTTTCGCCTGGCTGAATCCTGGTTTGGCTGCCGCGTGGCCCCGCAACCCGCCGAGGAGATCGCGCGCCTCGATGACGACGTCCTGTTCTGGTTCGAGCGCTACGCAGCCGCGCCGCTCGAGTCCTCGTTCCGCCCGAATAAGCACGAGCTCTGGCTGCACCTCGCCCTCGTCAACTCCCCTCGCGATCGTCGCCAGGTTTTTTTGCGCCGGGTCTTTCCGACGCCGCCTCGCGCCGTCGAGCCGCAGCCCGTTCCCTCCGACGAGATGACCTTGGGCATGCACCTGCGGCGCGGCGCGCGCTACCTCACCTACATCGCCCGGCGGCTCCGTCATCACGCTCGCTCTATTCCGCCTTTGATCACCGAGGGTCTGGTCTGGAAGGCGCGCGTTTCCGGTCTCCAGGACCCGTTCTGGTGGTTCGTCATCGGCGGCGGCTTCTACGCTTTTGGCCTGTTTATCTTTTTTCTCCTCTATAACCTGCTTCTCCTCGATCGCGGGTATCACGAGGACGTGCTCGGGTTGCTCACTGGAGCTTTCACCCTAGGAGGGATCGCCGGCGTGCTGCCGGCGGCGGGCCTGCTCCACCGCATCGGACTGGGCCGCGCCCTCAAAATCGCGGCTCTCTTCGGCCCGGCGGCCTTTGCGTTGCGGTGCGTGGTTTCCGGGGAATGGGCCCTGGTCGCCGCAGCTTTTGTTGCCGGAGTGGCTAATTCAATCTGGGTTGTTGCCTATTCCCCAACCATTGCCGCACTCACCAGTGAACGGTCCAGACCGGCGGGCTTCAGCATCATCGCCGGTTCAGGGATTGGCGTGAGTATGCTGGCCGGGCTCATCGGCGGCCGGATTCCACGGTGGATTCTGGGAGCCCATCTTGCCACCAATGCCCTGCATGCCAAGCAAATCACGCTGCTGGCCTCAGCCACCTTCGCCGCCGTGTCCTTCTGGCCTTTGAGCAAACTGCGCCTCGAATCTGCCGGCCCCAGGGAAGCCCACCAGTATCCCCACGGCCCGTTTATCCGCAGCTTCCTCGCAGCCATGGCGGTCTGGAGCCTCGCCACCGGCGCTTTCAACCCGCTGTTCAACGCCTATTTCCAGCGCCAATTTCGCATGCCACTCGAAGGCATTGGCCTGGTGTTGACGCTCGCCCAGTCGGGCCAGGTCGCCACTTTCCTGGTTGCACCATTGGTTTTGCGTCGCCTCGGCCTCGTCCGCGGCGTTGCCGGCATGGAACTGATCACCGCCCTCGCGCTCGCCTCCCTTGCCGGCAGCTCCTCCGCCTATGCCGCCGCCGCACTCTATGTGGCCTACATGAGCTTCCAGTACATGAGCGAGCCTGGAACCGCCTCTTTGCTCATGAATCAGGTGGATCCCACCCGCCGTGGCGGCGCCTCCGCTTTGTTTTTTCTGGTCACCTTCCTGGCTCAGGCCCTCGCCGCCGCCGGCGGTGGCGTCATTGTCACCCGCTACGGCTACCCGCCCATGCTCGCCATAGCTTCCATCCTTGCGGTG
>JASHOO010000268.1 GCA_030041035.1 Bryobacteraceae bacterium
CGGCGGCGGCAATCGCGTGGCCTCGGGGTGCCGGCGCTGTGGATGGACACGTTCTTCGAGGTCCTCACAAACGCGCTCGCCGTGCACGGGGACATTTTGCGTCAGGATCTGCGCTACACGGCGCGCACGCTGGCACGTACTCCCGGATTCACGCTGACCGCGATCCTGGTAGTGGCGCTGGGGGTGGGCGCGAATACGGCGGTGTTCACGGTGACGGATTTCGTGCTGATCCGGCCGCTGCCGTTTCCGCAGCCGGAGCGGCTGGTGAAGCTTTGGGAGCGGCTTCCGGGCTATACGGAGATGGAACTTTCACCGGCCACCTATCGCGACTGGAGGCGCATGAGCCATTCCTTCGAGGCGATGGGTGCGTACACGACGAACTCGATGAACCTGGTGGGTGAGGGAGATCCAGAGCGCCTGGTGGCGGCTGCGGTCACTTCCGATTTGTTTCCGCTACTGGGAAGTCAGCCGATGGCAGGACGCACATTCACCTCCAATGATGAACGCAACGGCGCGCCCGGCAAGGCGCTGTTGAGCTATGCCCTGTGGCAGGCGCTATTCGGGGGTGAGATCGGCGTCATCGGACGCAAGGTGATTCTGGACGGCGCGCCGTACACGGTGATCGGAATCATGCCGCGCGACTTTCACTTCCCGAGTCGCACGGTGGACCTTTGGACCGCGCTGCAATTGCCGAACGACGCGTTTGAAGACCGGAATAACAATTACCTGGACGCGATTGCGCGCCTGCGACCCGGAGTGTCGCCGGACGCCGCGCGGGCCGAGATGGCCGTCATCACGGCGCAACTGGAGCATCAGTATCCCAGGGAGAACAAAGAGCACGGCGCGACGGTGAACCGGCTGCGCGACGAAGTGTCGGACAGCTCGCGCCTGATGATCGAGGCGCTGGCGGGCGCGGCGATTTGCGTGTTGTTGATCGCCTGCGCGAATTTGGCCAATCTGCTGCTGGCACGCGGGATCGCGCGTCAGAAGGAACTGGCGGTGCGAGCCGCGGTGGGTGCGGGGCGGGAAAGGCTGGTGCGGCAACTGGTGACGGAGAGCCTGGTGCTGGCAGCTTTTGGTGGCGTGTTGGGCGTGGTGGGCGCGCTCGGCGCCATTCCGTTACTGGCAAGGCTGGTGCCGACGTCACTGCCGATCGCGGAAACTCCCACGGCGGACTGGCGCGTGTTGACGTTCGCCGCGCTCGTGACCTTGGTCACTGGAATCGCATTCGGCGTGATTCCCGCGCTGCGGGCGGGCAGGGCGGATTTGAGCGGATTGCGGGAAGGCGTGCGCGCGGGCGGCGGGCGCCGAGAGCGGCTGCGCTCGGCGCTGGTCATTGCCGAGGTGATGGCTTCGGTGGTGCTGCTGGTCTCGGCCGGGCTGCTGATGCGGGCGTTGTGGAAACTTCAAGCGACCAACCCAGGTTTCCGCACGGATGGGGTGCTCACGTTGCGCACCTGGCTGCCGTCGAAATACGAGGAGGCGCCGGCGGCGCGCGAGGGCTTTTACAGGCAGGTTTTGTCGGGCGTGCGGCAATTGCCGGGAGTTTCGGGCGCAGCCTACATCAGCTTTGTGCCGATGACGGTGGGCGGCGGCATCTGGCCGGTCTCGATCGACCAGGAGATTCTGGACCGAGCCGCATCGCACTCCGCGAGCCTTCGCTTTGTGACGCCTGATTTTTTCGCGACCATGGGAATTCCGCTCCATCTGGGGCGGGACGTGAGCGAAGCGGACGCCGCTGACCGGCAGTTCGTGGCCGTGGTGAGCCAGTCGTTCATACGGCGGTATTGGCCGGACCAGAATCCGCTGGGCCGGCATTTTCGCTTTGGGAATCACGATCGGATGGTGGTGGGGGTCGTGGGTGACGTGCGCGTTCGGGGGCTCGATCGTTCGAGCGAGCCGCAGGTTTACCTGCCGTACAAGCAGTCAGACGGAGTTTATATGGGCTTCTACGGGCCGAAGGATCTGGTGCTGCGGTCGTCCGTGGCTCCCGGCCTGCTGACACCCGCCATCCGGCGAATCATCCGCGGTGCGGACCGCGAGCAGCCGATTTCGGATGTGCGGACCATGGACGAAATCGTCGGGAGCACTACGGCGTCACGGGCGCTGCAATTGCACGTGCTGGCGGCGTTCGCCGTGGTGGCGATTCTGCTGGCGGGGATCGGCATCCACGGTTTGCTCTCGTTTGCGGTGTCGCAGCGGCGGCATGAGATCGGCGTGCGAATCGCGCTGGGAGCCAGATCGAGCGACGTTCTGCGCATGGTGCTGCGGCAGGGCGTGGCGCTGGCGGCCGCAGGTGTGGCGCTAGGTGTGATGCTGGCTTATGCGGCGGGCCGCGCGATGGAGGCGCTGCTGGCAGGTGTCGAGCCGGGGGATGCGGCGACGTTTCTCGGCGCGATCGCGCTGTCCGTATTGATGACGCTACTGGGGAGCCTGGTGCCGGCAGCGCGCGCGGTGCGTGTGGATCCGATTGCCGTGATGCGCAGCGAGTAGCGGTCAGCGCTCCACGCGGGCGCAAGCGAGCCGGTAGAATTCGTAGCCGTGGATATCGGAGCCGCACCGGCCCGCGCCCTGCCAAACCTCGGCGACGCTCGCATCCTTCATCAATCGCAATCCCCGTGCCGACAGATACGCATCGAGTTCCTCCGGGAGAAGGCCAAAAGTCCACGGCTCGCCGTAAGACTGGAGCCGGCGCATCAGCTTTTCGGCGCCGAAGAATTGTTGCGGCTGTTCGAGAACCGCGCGGTGAATGTAAGTAAACAGGAGCACGCTGCCGGTTGCAGCCTGCCGGATCTGGCGCAGCACGGCATCTACGGCTTCTGCGGACAGGTAGTTCGTGACGCCTTCCCAGATGAAACACGCGGTGCGCAGCGGATCAAAACCGGCTTGACGGAGAACCTCGATGAGGGATTGACAGTTGAAGTCGATGGCGGCGAATCGGACTTTTTCAGTGAGGGGACCGAGCGCCTTGTTGAGCGCGGCCTGTTTCGCAAGCGAGGTCTGGGGGTGATCGAGCTCAAATGTGATCGATGACTGAGCGGAGGCCAGGCGATAGGCGCGCGTGTCGAAACCGGCTCCGAGCAAAACGAGCTGCGGGATGGTTTCCAGGGCCGACGTGGCCTGGTCGTCGATCCACTTCGTGCGGGCGATACCTGCAGCTCTCGCGCCGGGCGCGTTACGGTCCAGAAGGTGCTCCACCAGCCGGCGGCCCGCGTCGAGTCTTGCGATTCGCAAGAGGCACCGGCGCCAGTGCCGAAGGAAGATGGGCGCGAAGGGATCGGAGAACAAGCGGCAGCTCTCCGGCCGCGTAGATTCCAAGGCGCGGAACAAAGCCATGTATTCAGCGGTAAGGCTCGCGCGGTCTGTCATCGGCGGTTTTGAATTGATTGTAAGCGCACCGGAGGGTCTTCTAAACGGGAAGGGCCCTGCCTGCACTCTTCTCTGGACATTCCATAGGAAGCTGTGGTAACGTTCCCTTGGAATGTCCAAAGAAGCTGGAAACCACCCGGAGAAGACCGACATCCTGCAGGGCACGCTCGATCTGATGGTGCTCCAGGCGCTCGATGCTTTGGGGCCGCTGCATGGATACGGCATTGCACGCCGCATCGAGCAGGTGAGCGAATCGGCGCTGCAACTGAACGAAGGTACGGTATACACCGCACTGTTGCGCTTGCAGCAGCAGCGCTGGATCACCGCCGAATGGGGCGCATCCGAAAACAATCGCCGCGCGAAGTTTTATTCCATCACCAGGAGCGGGCGGAAACAACTGGCGCGCGAGGCCGCGGACTGGCGTCGCATCTCAGGAGCGATAGGCCGGCTCCTGCGTCTTTCCACCGAAAGGTGATTGCATGAATTGGCTGTGGAGCATTGTTTGTAAGCTGCGCTATTTCCGGACACGCCATCGGTCGCAATCGGAGTTTGACGGGGAAATCGAGGCGCACGTCAGCATGCTGGCTGAGCGCTACGCCGCTCGCGGAATGACGCCGGAGGAAGCTCTCTATGCGGCGCGCCGCCAGTTCGGAAATCGCACTTTGCTGAAGGAGGCCCGGAACGATATGCAGACGTTCGTGTGGCTGGAAACGCTATGGCAGGATCTGCGCTATGGGGCGCGCGTGCTCGGCAAGAATAAGGCGTTCGCCGCGGTAGCTATGCTGACGCTCGCCTTGGGCATTGGCGCTAACACCGCGATTTTCAGCGTGGTGGATGCGGCCATTCTGCATCCTCTGCCTTATCCCGATCCTGCGCGGCTGATGATCCTCTGGGGAAATGTGAAACGCATGCGAGTCGAGCGGCGCGGAGCTTCCTATCCGGACTATCAGGATTGGCGGGACCGCAGCCGTTCGTTTACCGGCATGGCGGCCTTTGAGGATGCTGAATTCACGCTCGCCGGTATGGGCGCACCGGAGCGGATTTCGGGCGAATATGTTTCTGAAGCGTATTTCTCGCTGCTCGGGATCCAAGCCGAGTTGGGCCGCACGTTCCGTCCTGAGGAAGACCAGGTTCCACAACGTGACGCAGTAGTGGTTCTGAGTGACGGGACCTGGAAAAGGCGCTTCGGCGCTGATCCGCGAATTGCCGGGCGGGCGATTCAACTGGATGGACGGCTTTACACGATCGTCGGGGTAGTGAAGCCTGGTTTCCGCGGCCTCACCGATGAGGCGGAAGTGTGGGTGCCGTTTCTTATGGCAGCGAGCGCCACGGAGTTTGCAGAGCGCGGAACCCGCGGATTCCGAGTCCTGGCGCGGCTGAAGCCCGGCATGCCGCTCGCACAGGCACAAGCCGAGATGGATGTCATCTCCAGAGATCTGGCAAAGACGTATCCGGGCACCAACGAGGCCCGGGGCGTGGAGCTCAGCCCGCTCGATCGGGAAACTTTCGGCGAACTTCGCAGGCCGCTGCTGGTGCTGCTGGCCGCGGTCGGATTTGTTCTGCTCATCGCTGCCACAAACGTCGCGAACCTGCTGCTGTCTCGCTCCGAGGGCCGCCAGCACGAAATGGCGGTGCGCATGGCCTTGGGCGGAAGCCGCTCGAGATTGCTGCGGCAGCTTCTGGCAGAAAGCGCGGTGCTGGTTGCGTGCGGATGTCTTGCGGGACTGGTGCTGGGGCATTACGGGGTTCGCGCCCTCATGACTTTTACTCCTCTGCGATTTCCCAGCTCGGTTCGGCCATCGATGGATGCGGGAGTTGGGTTGTTTACCATACTGATCTGCTGCGCAGTGGCGGTCGGTCTGGGGCTCGCGCCCGCCGCTCAGGTGCGCAACGCAGGATTCGATGAGGCGCTTAAGCGAGGCGCGGTGCATTCTATCGGCGGTCCCCGCGGCGGCCGTTTCCGGGATGCTCTCGTGGTGGCTGAGATATCCATTTCGCTGGTGCTGCTGATTGGCGCGGGTCTCATGATCCGGAGTCTGCGTCATTTGGCGGCCCTCAACCCCGGATACGATCCGGGCCATGTGGTGGAGTTCAGGGTGAGCTTGCCGCGCCTCGAACCGTCTGGTGGTTCCGGTGCGGGCGCCAAACCAGACGCGAAGGTAGTTGTTGCGGCAGACGATATTTTGCAGGAGGTTGCTGCACTGCCTGCGGTCGCATCCGCAAGCATTGCGACAGATGCGCCGCTGACCGGAGGCAACGCTGTTTTCTATGCGGCTGAGGGCCAGCCGCCGATGAACGCGCAATTCATGCCTCGCGCGTATTTCCACCGTGTGTCGCCGGATTTCTTCCGCACGCTGCGCACGCGCTTTGTCGCGGGACGCAGCTTTACAGAAGGCGAGATCCACGGCAACGCGAACGTAGCCATCGTGACGGAGAACATGGTGCAGCGTTTTTGGCCCGGACAAGATCCCATCGGAAAATGAATCAAAGTGGGCGGCTTGGATTCTCCAAGACCCTGGCTGACGATTGTCGGTGTTGTGGGGGAATTGCGATATCGGGGATTGCCCCGGAATCCGACGGCCGATCCCGACCTGTTTCAGGTGTTCAACGAGCGCTCGCGCGACTTTTGCGTGCTGGTCCGGACGTCGCTTGAGCCATCAGCCATGCTTGCAGCCATTCGAAATACCTTGAACCGAGCGGAGCCGTCGCTGTTGATTCACGACGCCGGCACGCTGGAGGAGTTGATCGGCGAGGAGACGGCAAAGCCGCGTTTTACCGGCTGGCTGATGACGATATTCGCCGGAACCGCGCTGGCGCTGGCCATGATTGGAATTTATGGGGTGATGGCGTACAGCGTTTCCAGGCGAAGGCGCGAAATCGGATTGCGCATGGCGCTCGGCGCCGGGCGGGGCGAAGTGCTTCGGATGGTGGTGGGTAACGGCATGACATTGGTTGTTCTTGGCATGCTGCTCGGAACCGCTGCGGCGTTGGCGCTCACCCGGATGATGGCAACGCTCATCTATGATGTGAGCGCGACGGATCCCATATCGTTTGGTGCCGCAGCCGGGACGCTTGGGGCCGTTGCCCTGATCGCCTGCGTTGTGCCCGCGTCGCGCGCCAGCCGTATCGATCCGGCTGCCGCTTTGCGGGACGAGTAGGAATGGATCGGCCTCTATTGGTTCAGCCCAATGAAACACTCGTGACGTTCCAGCACGAGTTTTTCTTCGGCCATGTAGGCGCGGTTGCGGAGCGTGAGGAGGTCAAAATCGACCTGGTGGGCGTCGAATTCCGGGCCGTCGACACAGGCGAAGACGGGCTTGCCCCCAACCGAGACACGGCAGCCGCCGCACATGCCTGTGCCGTCCACCATGATCGGGTTCAGGCTCGCCACGGTGGGGACTCCCCACTCGCGTGTGAGTTTGGCGGCGAAGCGCATCAGCGGGATGGGCCCGATCACGTGCACGAACTTCGGGATGAGATGAGATTGCGTGCGCCAGTAGCGCATGAGATCGACTACCGTGCCGTGCAATCCCTCTGAGCCATCGTCGGTGGCCCAGTGGACCTCGTCGGCAGCCTTGAGCAGCTCTTCGCCGAGGATCATGCGGTCGGCGGTACGCGCGCCGACTAAAGCCACCACGTGATTGTCGTGCTCGCGCAGCGCGTGCGCCACCGGCAGCAGTTCGGCGACCCCCACGCCACCGCCTACGCACCAGACGGTTCCAAAGTGTTTGGCGGTCGCCGGCGTGCCGAGCGGGCCGAGAAGATCGGTGAGCGCATCGCCGGGGCGAAGTGAGGCCAGCGTGCGGGTCGTTTTGCCGATGGCCTGGAAGATCAAACGAATGGTGCCGCGGGCGACGTCGCCGTCGACGAGTGTGAGCGGAATCCGCTCGCTCTGGGGCGTGGGGCGCAGAACCACAAACTGGCCGGGGCGCCAGTGACGGGCAATATCCATGGCCTCTACTTCGATCGAATAGGTGTCGGGTCCGAGCTCGGTCCAGGAGAGTATCTGGAATTGTGCTCCCCGCGAGGCTGAATCGAAGACCGAGGCGGGCTGTCCGTTGAGTGCGTGGTGAATGGCTTCGGCCGCAGCGCGCCCATCGCGCATAGCTTGAATCACCGTGGAGCCGCCGCGGGCGACGTCGCCGCCGGCAAATACGTTGGGCAGGCTGGTCTGGCCCGATTCCTGAATGGCGATCTTGCCGTCTTTGGTCAGCAACTGGGGCGTGGCGCGCTGCACCGTGGGATTGGGGCCTTGGCCGACGGCGGCAACGATGGTATCGACGTCCATCCAGAACTCGGAATCGGGTATGGGCACCGGAGACGGGCGGCCGGATTCATCCGTCACATCGAGGCGCATACGAATGCACTGCATGCGTTTCAGGGCTCCGCGCTCGTCGCCCTCCAGGCGAACTGGCGCCGCCAGAAACTCGAACTTCACGCCCTCCTGTTCAGCGTGGGCGATTTCTTCCAGGCGCGCGCGCAATTCCTTGCGGCCGCGGCGAAATAGGATGGTGGTGTCGCTGCCCATACGGCGCGCCCAGCGCGCGGCATCCATGGCGGAATTGCCGCCGCCCACGACAACCGTTCTGGCGCCGACGCGCACGGGCGTATCGGATTCCGGAAAGCGATACGCTTCCATGAGATTCAGGCGCGTCAGAAATTCGTTGGCGGTGTAGACGCCGATGAGGTTCTCGCCGGGGATGCCCATCATATGCGGCAGCCCGGCGCCGGTGCCCAGAAACACCGCGGCATAGCCCTGATCGAACAGCTCTTCGACCGAGCAAGTTTTGCCGACGAGAAAATCGGTGCGGAACTCGACGCCCATGCCGCGCAGGCGGTCGATCTCGCCACGTATCACTTCGCGCGGCAACCGGAACTCGGGGATTCCGTACACCAGCACCCCGCCCAGCTGATGCAGGGCTTCGAACACGGTGACCCGGTAACCGTTGAGGGCGAGGTCGCGGGCGGCGATCAGAGACGCCGGGCCGCTCCCCACGAGCGCCACACGCGACCCGGCGGGCAGGTTCTTTGTACATGCCGGTTGTGCGTCGGATCCGTAATCGGCGGCGAAGCGCTCCAGCGAGCCGATGGCCACAGGCTCGAGCTTCTTCCCCAGCAGGCAGGCTTTTTCGCAAAAACGCTCATGCTGGCACACGCGGCCGCAGATGCCGGGGAAGGGGCTTTGTTTCAGAATGCTTTCCAGCGCGCCGGCGTAATCTGATTCGACCAGCCGGTCAATAAAACTGCGGACGTCAATGTGCAGCGGGCAGGCATCAATGCATTTGGGATCTACGCAATGCAGGCAGCGGAGCGCTTCTTTGAGCGCCTGATCGGGAGAGAAACCAAGGTTAACCTCGCCCGAAGTGTGTACGCGCTCGTCGGGCAGGACCAGGTTCTCGTGCTGGCGTGGCGCTTTTGGCGTTCTTTTTGGTTTATTTGCACCCGGCCGTGCGTGATTTCCCCCACCCGGTTCGGATTCTGCGCTCATACGACAGTCCCCCAGCTCCAGAAAACCCCATGCGTTGCACGTTGGCTTCCAAGCCTTTGTGATACCTTGGAGTTACGCGGATTCCAGCATTTCCTCCCAGGTGACTTCGCGGCGAGTCTCAATGGCCATGCGGCCGAGCAGCGAAGTGAAGGTGCTGTCGGCGGCATCGAACGCCATGTTGCGGGGTTTGCCGGCGAGAAGATCACTGACAAACGCTTCGACGGCGTCGACAGTGATTTCACGCTTGGAATTCACCACGAGATCATTGTTCTCGTCCCGGTGCCACTTGTAGTATTTACGCTCGGTCTCGAGCACGCCCTCGGTTCCGAAGAACTGCTCTTTCACATCCCAATAGCGCTTGACGGCCAGCTGCGTGGCCGCGAGAAACCCGCGCAAGCCATCGGGATATTCGTAGGTGACGTTGAGGTGGTCGAGATTGTCGCCAAATGTGCGTTTCTTGCGGCCGCCCGCGCCGGTGGCTTTGAGCGGATGCGTTTGCGCAAACCAGTTGAGCACATCCAGACCATGGCAATCCTGCTCGACGATGAAGTCACCGGAAGTCTCGCGGAACGCACCCCAATGGCGGATGCGCCACTGCTCGCGCGGATAGGGCGATTCAAACGGGCGGATAGGCGCGCCGCCGAGCAGCCAGTCGCTGCGCATGAGCAACAGTTCGCCCAGTTTGCCGGAACGCAGAATGTCGAGCGCAGCCAGATATTCGGGGCTGAAGCGTTGCTGGAAGCCGAACTGGATGACCTTCGTCGTGTCGACCTTTTGGGCGGCGCGGACTAAACGCTTGACGCCTGCGACATCGGCGCCAGCGGGCTTTTCGCAATAGATGTGCTTGCGCGCTTCAACGGCGGCCTCGAAGTGCTCGGGATGCAGGAACACGGGAGTCGCGATGAGCACCGCATCCAGGTCCTCACGGGCCAGCAAATCGTGATAACTGGTGTAGGCGGGGACGTGCTCGATATTCGGAATTTCGGTTTTGGCGCGATCGATTTGATCGTGGTAGACGTCGCACAGCGCCGCGATGCGCACGCGCGGGTCATCGGCAAACAGCTTGCCGACGAAGCGGCCGCGGCCGCCGGTTCCAATGATCCCCAGCGTTACCTGCGAGTTGGCCTGGAACGTGAAAGCCGCCTTGGAACTGGCCAGGATAGCCGCTCCCCCGGTGAGCGCGGCACGGCGCGTGAATTGACGCATAAAGTCTCCTTTTCGGGAGGGTGGTGCAATTCGAGTGCCGTGCGGACTAATCCAAAAATTCTATGCGGAATTCCTCAATCACCGGATTGGTGAGAACGTCGCGGGCGATGGTGTCGATATCCTGGTGCGCCTTTTCGCGCGTGGTGGCGGGGTCGAGCGCGATCTCGAAATACTTGCCCTGGCGCACGTCGGAGATGTCTCGATAGCCGTGACTGTTGAGCGCCGCCCGGATGGTTTGACCCTGGGGATCGAGCACAGTGGATTTGAGCGAGACGTAAACGCGGGCTTTCATGAAGCTTGTATTGTAGCGCGGAAGGAAAAAACGTTCACCGCCGAGACGCAGAGACGCCGAGAAAGACCCACCTAACGGCCCGGTCACACCAGGGTTCTTATGCCGACGCGACTGGCCGCTCGATTGAGGTCAGCATCGCGCGAGGCAATGGAGAGACGCTTGCGAATAGCGAGTTCGAGGTACGTCGCGTCATAAATGGAGAGGCCGTGCTCTTCCGCCAGTTCCGTGATCTTGTGCAACGCGAGTCGGGGACCCTCATCGTCGATGATCGGATTGAGACGGCTCAAGATCCTAGTGGCCAGTGAACATTCTCCGAGGCTGATTCGTTTACGGCGCTTCAGCACAAGCAGCGAATTCGCGACTTCAAACATCCAGAGAACCGGAACCGTGAACGGTGTCCCCGAGGCTACCTCATCGAGCAAGTGATCCGTTGCCTTGGTGGATTGGGACTGCGCAACCCACGCCAAAGTGACAGACGAGTCGGCGATAAAGCCGCCGCTCACGGGCGCCCAGCGTTAATCGCACTTCGAATTTCTTTATCTGTGAGCGGCTTGAAGCCACGGCGCTTCGCCATGGCGCTGCGCAGCGCGCGCAAGTCCTTCACCGCTTCCTGAATCTCGGCGAGCTTGGGCCGGCCCTCAGGGACGATCCGGGCGACGGGTTTGTCGTGCCTGGTGATCACGATCTCTTCGCCATTCGTGACGCGGTCGAGAAGTTCTCCGAACCGGGTTTTAGCTTCGAAAGCAGTGACACTGGCCATAGAATGCCTCAATTTTAACTAGCTATTGACTAGTTTAACAGTTTCCCGTTTACGAATAGATCGGTTCCAGCTTGTTGACTACATACGCCCCGCAGCGCTCGTAGCTCACCCGCGGGCCTTTTCTGGCCGTGTCGAGATCCACGCACAGCCATCCTTTGTATTCGACCGATTTCAAAACCTGGTGGCAGGCGCGGAAGTCGATTTCGCCATCGCCCAAATCGTAAATACTGGAAAGGAATTTCGCCTCTTCGGAATCTTTGGGCAGGACTTTGCCGTTGTCTTCGACGAAGTCGGCTGTGGGCGTGGTCCACTTGGCGTCTTTGTAGTCGGCGAAGATAATCCGGTGCTTGAATTTTTCAATTGTAGCCGGGACGTTGTTGCCGGCCAGGTGTAAATGCGCGGTGTCGGGAGCGAAGAAAACGAGTTTGGGATCGCACTTGGCGAGCAACAGCTCAATTTCATCGGGCTTTTCCATCATCTCGCCCAGGTGATTGTGCAGGCCTATGCGGAACCCCATTTCTCGAGCCATCAGGCCGGTGCGGGAATAACAGTCGGACATATGATCGAAGGCCGGCATGATGTCGGCGCCGGGCGGAAGGCGTGAGGGCGTGAAGATCACCAGCTCGGTTGCTCCGAACTCTTTCAAGACCTCCATGGCGCGGCGGGCGGCCGCATAAAACTTATCGTGTTGGGAGGGATCCTGCGCCGGGCCGCCGAAGGAAACACTGCACACGTGCAGCTTGCGTTTCTTGACTTCCTTCAGCATCTGGGACGGCGCCAGATTATAGGTTTCGAAGCAGTGCGGGAAGTTGGTCAAGCGGATGCCGATGAAGCCGGTGTCCCGCATCATGTCCAAAATGTCGGTGAACGCGACCGGGCGGAATTGATTCCACAGGCCCAGGCTGAGGGCCCATCTGATATTGCGGTTGGCGGGTAGCGTTGCGGCGGCCCGCGCGAGCGCGGCGGATATGGTGGCAAGAAATACGCGGCGGTTCATAGCGATCAGCTTACGCGGAATTTGCGGACCGCTTCTTCGTCCAGATCGATGCCCAGTCCCGGCTCCTGCGGAATGGCGAGGTAGCCGTCTTTGGCGCGGAGTTTCTGGCGCGTGATCTGTTCGCGCAAATTGGTTTCCTCCTCGGCGACGAACTCGCAGATGAGCGCGTTCGGAATGGAGTTCAGCCAGTGAAGCGCGGCCATGACATTTATATAGGTCGTGAAGCCGTGATTGGCGATGGGCAGGCCGCGGTCCCAGGCAAGCGCGGCAATCTTCATAGCTTCGGTGAAGCCGCCGCAGCGGGTGAGATCGACCTGCACGACGTCGATGCGGCCGCGGTCCATCAGGTCCAGGTATGACTTGCGCTCGCTCTCTTCTTCGCCGGCGGCAATGCGCACGTGCGTGGCCTCGGCCAGCTTGCGGTAGCCTATGTAATCATCGGGACGAAGCGGTTCTTCCAGCCAGAAGATGTTGTAGTCGGCGAACGCACGGGCGCGTTGCAGCGCGGTTTTCGCATCCCACACCAGGCCCGCGTCGATCAGCAGATCGGCGCCATCGCCCAGACCCTTGCGGCCTTCGCGAACCAGCGCGATGTCGGTCTTCTCGTCGCGGCCCATGGGATCCCAGCCGAACTTGAGGGCGGTAAATCCCTGGTCGCGGTAACGGCGCGCCAGTTCGCCGGTTTTCTTGGGAGTCGCGCCGAATAGCGAGCTGGCGTAGCAGCGGATTTTCTGGTGGAAGCCGCCGCCGAGCAGTTTCCACACAGGCATTTTCAGCGCCTTCCCTTTGATGTCCCATAGCGCCATGTCGATGCCGCTCATGGCATGTATGCCGACGCCGCGCCGGCCGCCATAAATATTGGCGCGGTACATCTTGTACCAGATCTTTTCGGTCTCGAAGGGATCTTCGCCGATGACGGCCTGGCCCAAGCCGATCGCAGTGGTGTGCGAAAACGGGCCGTCAATGGCGCCTTTGGCGGCCATGGGCGCGGAATCGATCTCGCCGATGCCCGTGATGCCGGCATCGGTTTCGACGCGCACCACTAAAGCGTCCTGGCCGCTGTCGCACTGAAATTTAACTTCCGGCTGGCGGAGGTAGAGAGTCTCGACTTTGGTGATTTTCATGGCGTGAATCTGGATGATACAAGATTCACCGCCGAGACGCAGAGACGGCACGAAAGGACGGAATCATCTCTGGGCTTGCGCCACGCGGGAGATGGCGTGGACGAGCTTGCGGTAGGGAGTGGTTTCCAGGGAACCGAAAGCGAACCATTCGCCGTCGCGCCAGCTCGAGTAATACCAGCGAGCGAGGATGGCCAGATATTCCTGGCGCTGGCGCATAGACTGCTCGATCGGAGCGAACGTGCCCGCAGCTTCCCGCAGTTTCTGATCGAGCGACACAGGCTTACCCTCGACGATTTCGAACGTGATGCGCCGCGACCCCAGCCATGCGCCGTTCGCGACAAACCACAGCTCCACGGCTTGCGGCCCGGCGGAGGCGGTGACGGCCACGCCGCTGAGGCGGTCGATATCACGGGCCAGATCATCGCGAAGTCCCAGCACTTCCTGGATCTTTTCGATGCGTTTGTGCTGGCGCGCGGCCTGCTCGAAATCGAGATCGGCGCTGAGGCGGTCGCGGGCTGCGGTAGCAGCGTCGATGAGCGACCGTCCGTCGGTGCGCAGAAAGCCGGCGACTCGTTCCACCTCGTGCCGGTATTCCTCCACGCTGACCACCTGCTGGCAGGGGCGCAGGCACATGCCCATCTCGCCATAGATGCAGCCCGGGTGCGAGGGCGAAGGCACAAGGTCCTCCTGGCAGCGCCGCATCTGGAACAGATCAAGAAACTGCGATTCGAATCTTTCGGCTGAGGCGCGCGTGCGAAAGGGCCCATAATAGGCGGCCGGCGCGCGGCCCAGGTGAGTGGTGATCTGGCTGCGGGGGAATTCATTGGTGAGAATGAGCTTCACATAAGGCGGCATCCGCAGGCGCAGCACCTCCAGGTACGTCTTCGGAAAATGCCGGCGCGCGAGATCATACATCACAATGGCGGATTCGAGCTTCGATCCGGTGAGCCAGTATTCCACGCGGTCGGCCGTGTGGCGGAGGTTGAGCAGGCGCGTGGGCGTTTCTCGTTCGCGCAGAAGGCGCAGCAGGCGGCGGCGCAGCACGGTGGTTTTGCCCAGATAGGGATCGCCTTGCTTGGGCCGGATCAGAAACACCGCGGGACGGTTCGGGACCTCCTCCAGGGCTTGGTCGAGCCCGGCAAGAGCATCCGCCACCGCGATTTCAGGCATGGTTTAGAGGCGTTGGTAGAGATCGCGACAGGCTTCCGCCGCCAAAGGCGGAACCGAAGCGAGTTGCAGGTTCTCCACCACGTGCGCGGTCTGGCTCATGCCGACCAGTGCTGCCGCAATCCCCGGTGTAGAGCGCGTGAACTGCACGGCCCGCTGGGCGTCGGTTGCCAGGCCCGGGAAGTTCCCGGTAAGCTTCTCCGGTAGGCCGTGTGCCAGCCGTGCCTGCAACAGCGAAGCACTGGCAATGACCGCAATCCCCAACTGCGCCGCGCGCTCCAGAATGCCGTTGTGGAATGCTTCAGCCATCGCCAGATTGAAAGGAAGCTGGATGAAGCGGAAGCGATGCTGCGCGCCTCCTTCGGCCGTGGCGATTTCAGCCAGCCGGTCAAGATCCAGCGCGTTGCGCGCGCCGGCCGGCCGGCGGTAACCTTCCCAGGTGGCGGTCCCGTAATAGCGAATCTTCCCCGCCACAACCAATGGCTCGAGCTTCGCGAACGCCAGATGAATGCGGCGCTCGAATTCCGCACGGGTCACGAACCCGAGTTGCGTTTCCGGGTTGTGCAGATAAAAGATGTCGAGCGTTTCCAGGCCCAGATTGGCGCGGCTGCGATCGATCTGATCGGCTAGGAAGTCGGGCTGCATGGAATGCATGTTGCCGGCTACGTCATCTGCTCTGAGGAAACCGGGAACTGCGCCGGGGGTGAGGAAGCCGGCTTTGGTCGCCACCACCAGTTCATCGCGTCTGGCTTGGCCATCGCGCAACCACTCGCCGAGCGCCATGCCAATCGCGCGCTCCGAGCGCTGATGACGATAGTTGATCGCGGTGTCGAGCAAGTTGATGCCCCCGGCGACGGCAGCCAGCACCGCCTGCCGGTAGGCGCGATCGGTCGCATCGTCCGCGTTCCCCAGGTACGTTCCCAGGCCCAGCGTCGATATCTGAAGGCCGTGGACGGTTCTGTAGAACCCCTGGTGGCGGGCCGCGGAGAATTGATCCGCCAGGCGCGCAGTTGCTTCCGCGCTGGCGAAGCCTGGAATCACACTCAGATTGTACCCGACGCGTTTGTGCGGCCCATCACGCATGGGGGTTTGCGGCGCATGTGCCAGTTGACCTAGAATCCATAGGTCATCCATGCACACCAGCCCGGGCGCGCACCCGTCAGACGGAGCCGTCAAGACCATTCTGGTTCTTGAGGACGAGCCCGATGTCCGCAGACTCGTAGCCGCGATGCTTGCCGGCCACGGCTACAAGGTGCTCACCGCCGCCAACGGCGAGAGTGCCATCAAGATGTTCAAAAGGACTAAACAGCCGGTGGATCTGGTGCTGCTGGATGTGGTCGCGCCGGGGCTCAGCGGGCCCATGGTGGCAGAGCGGCTCACGCAATTGCAGCCGGGTTTGCGCGTGTTGTATATGTCCGGCTATGACAACACCAACGTGGTGCAGCGTTACGTGGTGGACAAAGGGCACGCGCTGTTGTCGAAACCGTTCAACGACCGGCAACTGGCGGCTAAAGTTCGGGACATGCTGCGGGCGGAATCGGCCGGCTGAGGTCCGCAGGCGCTACTCTTCTACGGCTTTGGTGTCGATGAGTTTCCGGATATCCGTCAGGAACCCCTCGAGCGGCTTGGCGCCCTGATCGCCGTGTTTACGGTTGCGCACAGCCACCTGTCCGGCCTCTGCCTCGCGATCGCCCACCACCAGCATAAACGGCACCTTCTGCAACTGCGCTTCGCGGATTTTGAGATTCACCTTTTCGTTGCGGTCGTCGAGCGTAGCGCGGATTCCGGCGGCTTCGAGGCGCTCTTTGACCTGGCGCGCGTACTCGAGTTGGCGGTCGGTGATGGGCAGCACCGCGGCCTGCACCGGCGCCAGCCACACCGGAAACGCTCCGGCATAGTGCTCCAGCAGAATCCCGAAGAACCGCTCAATCGATCCGTACAGCGCGCGGTGCACCATCAGCGGTTGATGGGCCTTGCCGTCTTCACCGATGTATTCGAGGCCGAACCGGCGCGGCAGTGTGAAATCAAACTGGACGGTGGAGAGCTGCCACAACCGGCCGATGGCGTCCACCAGCTTGACGTCGATCTTGGGGCCGTAGAAAGCGGCCTCATCCGTCATGACTTTGATCTTCAGATTCACTCGTTCCGCGGCCCTTTTCAGCGCATTTTCGGCCAATTGCCACTGATCCGCGGTGCCGTCGTATTTGCCGCTGGCGCCATTGTCCCAGGTGGAAAGCTCGGCTTCGCAATCGAGAAAGCCGAACGTTTTGAGCGTATCGAAGGCGAACTCCAGGCACGCAATCACTTCCTGCTCAATCTGCTCGGGGGTGCAGAAGATATGAGCGTCGTCCTGCGTGAACCCGCGTACGCGCATCAACCCGTGCATCACGCCTGACCGTTCGTAGCGGTACACCGTACCCAACTCCCCCAGCCGAACGGGCAGCTCACGGTAACTGCGCTGCTTATCGGCGTAGATCAGAATGTGGCCCGGGCAGTTCATGGGCTTGGGCTGGTACTCGGCGTCGTCCAGCTTCATCGGCGCAAACATGTTGTCGCCGTAAAAATTGGCGTGGCCGGACACTTCGAAAAGCTTGCGGCGCACAATGTGAGGCGTGTACACCAGCGAATAGCCGCGCTTCAGGTACTGGTCGCGCATCCAGTCCTCGATCAGCTTGCGCACGATGCCGCCTTTGGGATGGAAGAAGATCAGCCCCGGGCCGGCCAGTTCCTGAATGCTGAACAGGTCCAGCTCTTGCCCCAGCTTGCGATGGTCGCGCTTCTTGGCCTCTTCCAGCCTGGCGAGATGTTCCTCCAGCTCCTTCTTGGTAAAAAACGCCGTGCCGTAAATGCGTTGGAGCTGCTTGTTGTGCTCGTCGCCTTTCCAGTAAGCGCCGGCAATGGAGAGCAGCTTGAAGGCTTTGATCTTCGACGTCGACGGCAGATGCGGGCCGCGGCAGAAATCGATGAAATGCGGCCCGAGCGTGTATTCGGAAAACACCTCCCCTGCGCGTTCGCTGATCAGCTCACACTTCATCCAGGCGTCGGAATACTTGCGCAGCCCTTCCTCTTTGGGCGTCAGAACGCGCTCAAAAGGCAGATCGCGCGCCTGAATCTCCCACATGCGCTTCTCGATCTTTTCCAGGTCCTCCTGCGAAAAGGCCGTGGGCCGGTCGAAATCGTAGTAAAAGCCGTTCTCGATGGGTGGCCCGATGCCCAGTTTGGTCTCGGGAAACAACTCCAGCACCGCCGCCGCCAGCAGATGCGCCGTCGAATGGCGGTAGACGTCGAGCGACTCCCGGTCCTTCGTGGTCAAAATCTGAAGATCGGCATCCTGTTCGAGCGGGCGTGTCAGGTCGTACAACTGGCCGTTCACACGCGCCACAACGGCGGCGTCGGCGAGCCGCGGGCTGATGGAGCGCGCGATGTCGATAGGCCTGGTGCCCGGCTCGACCGGCTGCGTACTGCCGTCGGGCAGCCGTACGTGAATGCTGCTCATAGCGGGAAATTTCAGCGTAGCATAAGCATTCTTCCGCGCGCCGATTTCGGAAATCGCACGCGCCGCGCTATCATGGAGAGATCCCCTGGTATTTGCGATGTCCGCTATGAGCAGCAGCCCAATTGAAATCGACGACGAAGGCGCCATCGTAGCGCAGGCGCGCCTGGGCAATGCGAGCGCGTTTAATGAGTTGCTGCGGCGCTACGAGCGCAAAATTTTCCGCCTCGCGCTGCACATTACGCAGAATCGCGAAGACGCCGAGGATGTGCTCCAGGAATCGTTCCTCAAAGCCTACGAGCATCTGGACCAGTTCCAGGGCCAGTCCAAGTTCTACACCTGGGTCGTGCGCATCGCCGTGAATCAGGCGCTCATGAAGCTGCGCAAGCGCAAATCCGACCGCTCGGTATCGCTCGATGAGACCATCGACACCGGTGAGGATAATATCGGCCGCGAGATTGCGGCGTGGGACGAAAATCCCGAACAGAAGTATTCCCGCGAAGAGTTGAACGGCATTCTGGTGAGCGCGATCGACGGCCTGCCGCCGATCTACCGCGCCGTGTTTGTTCTGCGGGACATTGACGGACTTTCCACAGAGGAAGCGGCTGAGGCGCTGGAACTGTCGGTGCCGGCTGTAAAAAGCCGCCTTCTGCGAGCGCGGCTACAGCTTCGCGATAAGCTGACCCGCTATTTCAAGCGCAAGGGAGATGATGCCTTTGCTTACATGTAAACAGTTCCTCGAGGAGCTCAGCGATTATCTGGATGAAAAAAGCGATCCGGAGCTCCGGCAAAAGCTGGAGCAGCATATCAGCGATTGTCCGAACTGTTGGGTGATTTGCGACACGACGAAAAAGACGATCCAGGTCTACAAGGGCATGGACCCGGTACCCCTCGCACCGGAAATCCACGACCGTTTGATGGCTGCTCTCGAGCAGAAGATGGCGCGCAAGGACCTGAAGGTCTGAGACGCGCCGCCCGGTCTCTCCGCCGGATAGAATCCACCCGTACCAGTACCACCCCCGCCCGGCCGTCGGTCCAAAGTGCTAAAAATTTAGCAGAAAAGGCTTGACGGCGTCGGTCGCGTATGCTAAATTTTTAGCATGTCGACCAGACGGCCTCCCGCGCAGCTCAGCCGGCGGGAGCGGCAGATCCTCGATGTCCTTTATCAGCGCGGCCCCTCCACCGCCGCCGAGATCCAGGCCGGGCTTCCCGATACTCCCGGCTACTCCGCCGTGCGTGCTCTGCTGCGCATCCTGGAAGACAAGGGACATATCCGGCACCAGGAGCGCGGTGCGCGCTATGTCTACACCCCGAAAGTATCCCTCGAAAAGGCCCGGCGCTCGGCGCTGGCGCATATGATTCAAACATTCTTTGACGGTTCGCCCGAGCAGGCCATGACCGCGCTGCTCGATGCCTCAGCGGGCGATCTGTCCGGTGAGGAATTGGACCGCCTGGCGGAGTTGATCGCCAAGGCAAGAAAGGAAGGCCGTTAATGTTGGAGCTGATTTGGAAGAGCACCGTGGTTCTGGTCGCGGCGGGTACCGCAACTGTGCTGCTATGGCGCGCATCGGCGGCCGTGCGACATTTGGTTTGGGTGCTGGCACTGGCCGGTCTGCTCGCCCTGCCTCTATTCGAGAGCATGCCCGCAACCTGGCGCGTGGCCCAGGTGGTCAACGTTCCAGCCGTACAGGTTCGTATCCCGTCCGCATCCGCCGGCGCCGCGGTACATCGCCGCACCGCTCCACCTGATGGCCTGCCGCTCGCCGCATTCGTCATCTGGTTTGCCGGAGCTGTCGTTTGCCTCGCCAGATGGGGCCGCGGTATAGCCCGGGTTGCGTCCATGCGGCGCAACGCGGTCGCGCTCAGCGATTCGGATCACTCTTGGGATATCGCTCGGCGGGCAGGCCTGCGCGGCCGAGTCCAACTGCTGCGCAGCCCGGAGGAGATCATCCCGCTCGCCGCCGGGATTCGCCATCCCTGCGTGCTGCTGCCCGCGAGTGCATCCCGATGGACTGAGGATCGCTTGCGCGTGGTCCTGCTCCACGAGCACGCGCATATTCGAAGAAGAGACTCTCTCACGCAAGCACTAGCGGAGCTGGCTCATTGCCTGTACTGGTTTCACCCGCTGGTCTGGCTGGCCGTCCGGCGGCTGCGTGTCGAGCGGGAGCGCGCCTGTGACGACCGGGTTCTGCTGGCTGGAACAGGCGCCTCCGATTATGCTTCGCATCTGCTTCACCTCGCCCGATCCCTGCAATCCGCCGAGTTTTCTCCCGCCGTCGGCATGGCCGGAGCGCACCTGGAGACGCGAGTTCGCGCTATCCTGAATCCGCGGCTCAACCGTCGTGTGCTGGGCCGCGCCTCAACGGTCGTTGCGTGCATCCTCGCCGCCTGTCTGGTGCTGCCGCTGGCGGCCTTGCGCCCGCAGCCGTCCACCCCGGGCGTGGTTACCGGCACCGTCTATGACCCGGCCGGTGCGCGCGTGCCCAATGCCGTCATCCTCGCTTCCACTAGCGCAAACGAACTCAAAACCACGACCGATCAGGAGGGCAAATTCACCATCGGACCGCTCACCGGCCCGGGCCCGTGGCAAATCAATGTCCAGGCTCCCGGATTTGCACCGCACGTTCTGCGAGTCGATAAGGACCATTTCGAGATCACCCTCGACGTCGGCCATATCCAGCAGACCGTGGTCGTGCATGGCAAAGGCACCTCCGTGGCGCCGGCCGGCCCGCAGCGCGTCCGCGTGGGCGGCGCCGTGGTGCCCGCCAAATTGGTCTATAAGCTGGACCCCGAATACCCGGACGACGTGCGATCGCGTGGCATCGAGGGCAACGTCGTGCTTCGCGCGATCATTTCCATAGAAGGGACGGTCCTTTCGTTAACTTCTGTATCATCCCCCGACCCTGCCCTGACCGAAGCCGCCCTGAAAGCCGTGCGCGAATGGCGCTACGAACCGTCGCTGCTGAACGGCGAGCCAGTCGAGACCGCCACCACCATCACGGTGAACTTCGAACTGGAGCCCTAACTGAACATTCCGGCGAACTTAGCCGCCCGCCGCTGCGTATAATCAGTTGGACGGGCGGATATGACCGAGACTTCACAAGCGGCGGAACGGGATCTGCTCGATGTCATTTTCGGTCCGGCGATGGTTGGGCAGACGTATCTCAACCTTCTGTACCTGCTGCTCGCGTTTCCTTTGGGCATCGCTTACTTTGTGTTTCTGATCGCCGGCATGAGTGTCGGAATCAGCCTGCTCATCCTTTATGTAGGGATTCCGATCCTGGTTGCCGTTCTCTTCGCCGCCCGCGGCCTGGGTGCTTTTGAGCGGATGCTGACGGGCGGCATGCTGAGTGTTCGAGTCCCAGCGCCGCCGGCGAAGCCTTCGAGCGGAGGGCTGATCGCCACGCTCAAAAACCTGTTCACCGATCCGGTCACCTGGAAGAGCGTGGCTTACCTGGGGCTGAAATTCCCGTTTGGTGTTGCGGCGTTTCCGGTGCTGGTCAGTTCGTTCGCCGTCTCAGGATCCCTGATTTTGGCGCCGTTCCTCTATCGGACCTTCCCCATGGACATCGGCTTCTGGAGAATCGAAACCAAGGACGAAGCTACGGCCTGTTGCATGGTCGGTGTCGTGCTGCTGTTCTTGTGCTTCCACCTGGTAAACGGTCTGGCGTATCTGTGGGGCCATTTTGCGCAGATTATGCTCGGCCCCGATCCGCCCGCAAGCCGCTGATCCCTATTCGGCCAGCACCGGGTTGCGCAGCTCGCCCAGCCCGGAGATCTTCACCACGCACTCGTCCCCCGCCCGCAGCCAGCGCGGCGGCGTTCTCGAGAAACCCACACCCGCCGGTGTTCCCGTTGAGATGATATCCCCCGGCTCCAGCGTGAACACGCCCGACAGATATTCGATGAGCTCCGGAATCCGGAAAATGAGCTGCGATGTGTTGGAGCTTTGCAGCACCTCGCCGTTGATCGCCATCTGGATGTCGAGCGCGTGCGGATCGGCGATCTCATCGGCGGTCACAATCGCCGGCCCGAACGGAGCGAAGGTGTCGAAGGTTTTGCCCATCATCCACTGCGTCGTCGCCATCTGGTAATCGCGCGCGCTCACGTCGTTGAAATTGGTGTAGCCGAAAACATACTCCCGCCAGCGGTCCTTCGAAATGTACCTCCCGTGCTTGCCGATGATGAAGGCAAACTCGGCTTCGTAATCGGGCTTCGCAGAAAGCTTGGGGAGGCGGATGGCCTCGCCCGGCCCGATCACCGAGGTCCCGAACTTCGCGAATATGGTCGGCACTTTGGGGATTTCCATCTTGGATTCCATGGCGTGGTCGCGATAATTCAGACCCACGCAGATGATTTTGGGCGGGCGCGGGATGGGCGCCAGTAAGCGTGTTCCGGCCAGCGGAACGATGGCCTCCGCCGGCGGCTTGGCCAGCCAGGTTTCCACGCGGCGGCGCGCCTCGGCCCCCCCTGCGATGATCGTCGCAAGCGTCGGAAAACCCGCGCCCTCTAAGCCAATGACCCTGCTGCCGGCCAGTACGCCCGGTCCGGCAGACCCGTTCCGTTCGAATGTTACGTATTGCATCCTGTAATTCCCCTGGAAATCAACCGCGCCGCTGGGTTCCGGCGTGTAGAATGGAACATTGTAACAAGGAGGTACGGGCGGAATGAAACCATCCCCGCCCCCCGGTTAACTAACCATTGCGGTGACGTTATTCCCTCGGCGAACAGTCTATACTAAGGAGAACTTGAAACCCTCACGGGTAGGAGTAGATTTGTGGCAGACGCACCTTACCAAGCTCCCCCGCCGGCCCCGCCCATCGGCTCCGGTGGAACCAAGACCGCCATTCTGATAGGCGCCATTGTGGCGATGCTGGCGGCCAACGTTTATCTCTATATCCAGCTCGACCAGCTCAAGACCAACACGGCCAAGTTTCGGGAAACCGTCTTGACTGAGCTTGCGAACCTGCGCGAAACATCCTCGGTCACCAACCAGACGGCGCGCCGGCATATCGACTCGCTGAGAGATGAGCTGGCGGAGGCACGGCGCCAGGCGAGCACGGCGGCCAGCCAGGCCAAGGCCGAAGCCCTGAAGAAGGCCGACCTCATCCAACAGCAGCTCGAAGCCGAACAGCGCAAGCAGCAGCAGCAGATGGCGGCCGAATTCAGTCAGGTCAAGCAGAACACCGACACGCAGTTCGCTGCCGTAAATACCGATGTCACCGGCGTCAAGTCGCAGCTCGGCTCGACTCAGTCGGAGCTGCAAAAGACCATTTCCGACCTGAAGAAAGTCACTGGCGATCTCGGGGTGCAGAGCGGGTACATCGCCACCAACGGCCAGGAAATCGCCGCGCTCAAGCGATTGGGCGAGCGCAATATCGTCGAGTTTAATGTGGCAAAGGCCAAGGCGCCGCAACGCGTGGGCGACATCAGCATCAAACTGACCAAGACCGATCCCAAGCACAATAAGTACACCATTGAAGTCCTCGCCGACGACAAGAGCACCGAGAAGAAGGACCGCACCATCAATGAGCCCGTGCAGTTCTACACCCTCAAGGCGAAGCAGCCCTACGAAATCGTCGTGAACTCGGTCGAGAAGAACAAGATTGTCGGTTATCTGTCGACCCCCAAGGAGCAGGTGGCCCGGAATTAGTCGAGCAGTTCGCCGCGCAGCACGGTGACCGCCTGGCCGCCCAGAATCACGCGGTCGCCATTGAGCCGCACGCGCACCACGCCGCCGCGCGCCGAGGCCTGATAAGCCGCCAGCTCGGTTTTTCCCAATCGCTTCGCCCAATAGGGGCCCAGGCAGCAGTGCGCAGAGCCGGTCACCGGGTCTTCGTTCACGCCCGACTTCGGCGCGAAAAAGCGCGAGACAAAGTCGAAACCCGCGGTCTCGGAGCGCGCGGTCACGATCACACCGCGAACCGGGAGTTCCGATAGCAGCGAGAAATTCGGCTTGAGGCCACGCAGCGTCCCGTCCGACTCCACCTCCACGAGGTAATCGAACTGATTCCGGCCCACATACTTCAGCCCGGTCCCCAGCGCCTCGCTCAAACGTGCCGGCGCTTCCGCCGCTGCTTCCGTCTTGACCGGAAAGTCCATCTCAATCCAGTCCCCGAGCTGTTCCGCGGTCAGCAACCCGCTGAGCGTGCGGAATCGCGCCTGTTGCCCCGGCTTCAGATGTCCGCACTCCCACAGCACATGCGCGCTCCCGAGCGTGGCGTGCCCGCACAAAGCGACTTCGACCGCCGGAGTAAACCAGCGCAGATGGAAGACATCGCCCTCGCGCACCAGAAATGCGGTCTCGGACAGATTCATCTCCCTCGCCACATTCTGCATCCAGACGTCGTCGCGCGCGCTCGGGAGAATACAGACGGCTGCGGGATTCCCGGCGAACGGCTTGTCGCTGAACGCATCTACCTGGACGATCGAAACAGGCATATCGGCTTCACCCATTGTCACACCGCGTCCCACGATTTCTGCGCCGTCTAACCGTTACCGAACTAGAATGGTCGGGATGAAACCCATAATCCTCGGTATTTTGGTGGCCTGGATCGCCTGCCCTCTCCAGGCTGCCGATTTGCAGCTCAAAGCGGGCGTGGCCAAGGCCGACATCACCCCTTCCGCATTCGGCCCCATGTATGGGTACAACAACCGCAAGTGCGGTCCGGCCAACGGCACCCACGATCCGCTGTTTGCGAAAGCGCTGGTTCTCTCGATTGGCGACTCCCGGCTGGCCATCGTGACTCTCGACCTCGGCAACATCGTCTCCGAAAACCTCCGGCGCGACGTCGCCGCCAAACTGGGGATTCCGGTGCTGCTGCTCGCAGCCTCGCACAGCCACTCCACGCCGTCCTATCTGCCGCAAGATGGTAAGCCGGCCGAGCCTTCGCCGTATCAGGCCGAGATGGAAAAGAAGGTCTTCGATGCCGTCGAGCGCGCTTCTTCCTCCATGTTTCCCGCCCGCCTGGGCATCGGCCGCGCCTCCCTCCAACTGGGCTACAACCGCCTGCTGCTGCGCGACGATGGCCGCGCCCGCGCCCTGTTCGATAACCTCGAGCGCATTCCCTACGGACCGGTCGATCCCGAATTCGTGCTGCTGCGCGTGGAAGATTCCGGCGGCGCACCGCGCGCCCTGCTCGTGCACTATGCGTGCCACGCGGTCGTGCTCGGTCCCACCAGTTGTCTCTACTCCGCCGATTATCCCGGCGCCATGATGGCCAAAGTCGAGTCCGCCATCCCCGGCGTGCAATGCATGTTCGTGCAGGGCGGCGCCGGAGACATCAACCCGCTCTTTGAAGGCCGCACCGGCAAGGAAGACGACGACATGGCCATCATGCAGAAGATGGGCGAAACGCTGGGCGATGAGGTCATCCGCCGCGTCCAGGACATTCAGCCCGCCGCCCCCGTTCGTTACCCCATCCAGTACGAAAGCGAAACGCTGAAGTTTGCCGATCGGTGGGACAAGGACAAATCCGTCGAGGTCGGCATCACCACCGTGCTCATCAATCGCGAAATCGCCATCGCTGCCGTGCCCGGCGAGCCCATGCACCGGTTCCAGACTTACTGGAAGCAGCACGCCGATGTGTCCTATCCGCTGTTTTACGGCTACACCTACAGCGCGGAAGGCGTCTGGCCTGGCTACATTCCCGACATTCGCTCAGCCGCGTATGGCGGCTACGGCGCCGATGTCACCACGCACATCGAGGTGGGAGCCGGTGAAACCATCATGCAGCATCACCTGATTCACCTTTACAGCATGTTGGGCATGTGGCGCGATAAGCCCGGCCAGCCGTAATCAGTGGCCGCGGGCTCGTGCGTCCGCGGCAATCCGCACGTAGATCTCCCGCGCCCGCCGGTAGCGGGCCTGTGCCGCGTCCAGTTCATGGGCGAAGAAATGGTTCCATGTGCCGCCGGGTGAAGTGCGGGCCAGCAGGTTATCGATGAATTGGACGAAGAAATCGGCGTCGGCGGAGCTGGCCCGCACCGGTGCGCCGTTCACCGTCACGTAAACCGCGCCGGTGTGCACCTCGTGACCCTTGCTATCCATGCGGCGCGCGCAGATCCAGCCGCTTTCCGGAAAGTCAAGCGTTGCGTGCAGCGCAGCGGACGTGCCCGATGCCTCGCGGCCCGCCGCCACTACGCCGTTGCGGACGATCTCGACCCGCCCGGATAGGGGCGCGGTTGCCGACCATTTCACGTCCACCGCAACGCGCCCCGGCCTGGCTAACGCGATCTCGTCTCCCGGACCGGATTGGCCGTTCACCTTCAGATCCAGAAACTCGCGATGCCCATCGCGCGAGATTACCGTGCGTCCCGCCGCAATCCCCTCGATCCAGCCGCGATAGCTGAGCTTGCCATCCGCCGTTCGAACGTACGTCAATTGCGTTCCCACCGGCGTGTCGGGATTGCACGGGAAGTCGGTCGAGTCAGCGAGTCCCGGCCGGAACCCGCAATTCAGGAGGCGATAGTAGGCCTCAATGGCGCTGTCGCCGCCGCCTTGAACGTCCTCGGCGAGGAAGTCGATCGTGTGCAGCGCGGTTTCCACCGGGTATTCGAGCGGCGCGCAGCAGTCCAGCTCCTTCGGAATAGCGTTGTTCAGGAACTGCATGTGGGCGTACCCCGCCACGGCTTTCTGCTGTTTCGCCCGCTCGATCACCGGGTAGGTGTACTCCGAGAAGGTCCGCTCTCCGTGCTCGAGCCCGAGCAGAATCAGGTGACCGCCGATGACCTTGTGCTCGAAGTCTTCGTTGGGGTCGTAGTGCCATTCCGCATCCCAGTGGAGAATCCGCCGGGGAGTCGAAAAGGGAAGGTCCTTGCCGTTGATTTTCGGCAGGTCGCGCGCGGCATCGCGCACTTCGCCGTTGCCCATGTCCGCCAGTAGCGCAACCACCGACAGGCGATTGGTCGCCATGGCTGCGAACACCTGCTCAGGCGTAACCGTCTGCCAGCCCGCCACGCCGCAGTCGCAGTGCACATGGGGGTCGCCGGCGAACCATCCATCCGGTTCTGGCGTTTGCGAACACACCCGCGCCGCACTGAGCGCCACAAAGAAAGCGATGCGTCCGGAGGCGGGCACAGCAACCTAGGGCTCGGCTGCGTACTTCTGATACGCCTCGGCGATCCTGGCCGTCTTGTAATCGCCGTCGTGAATGATCACGCGGTATTTGAACAGCAGCGATTTACGCTCGGGAACCGTCCAGCTTCCGTCCTGACTGGGATCGCCTGTGAAATCGCGCCAGCCGAACGGGTTCGCCGCGAACAGGCCGTAGCCGCGCGCGTGCCAG
>JASHOO010000269.1 GCA_030041035.1 Bryobacteraceae bacterium
CACCGGCGTCAGCCCTAGCGGCGGAGCCCATGCCTCCGCCCAGCGCCCACGGTCACTTCAAATTCTGGAACAATGGACTCGTAAACGGAGGCACAAAACTCGCTCGGAGTGAGGTCAGATGCCAGGCGATGAAAAGAACGTGGTGTTAGAGCGACTTGACAGAGTACGACGAACTGCGGTCGCGCTCCGAGTATGAAAGCTGCAGCGATAAGCCGGATAACGAGATCGCCAGGGTCATCACGATCATTTCCTCTACGATCGAGCGCATCGCGCCACCCGGGAGCACGTATCGGACGGAGACCGCGAAAATCCTAACGATGTGGGGCGCTACGAATGCGGTATGCCTCTCGTACTTGCCAGGAATTCTGAACGCACTCCGAAGTGATGTGGCTGCAGATTACGTCCGATCGTGGGCCGAACTCATTCATGCCGATTTGTTTTCGGATTTCCTCAGCATGGATGAATACCTCCTCGGCGAGGGCTGAACGCAAATCTCGCACGTGCAAAAGTTTATTCGGGTCTTTACCAAGAGATGCTTCGCGGGGTACAGGATTTCGCTGCATGCTTCCCGGCCTGATACCGTCGCGCTGAACAAGCTGTAGCGCAGGGGCACGCGTATTTTGCGGGCACCTGCGGCTGTTTCTACGAGCGTTCGGTCGCTCGCCTGTTGCGAATCAACTTCAATAGATCGTCGTCGCCTTCGGCACCACCGGCGTGCGCCCCAGCGGCTCCAGATACTGCCGCGCCCCGGCCGCCATAAAACCGATGTCCGTCGGCGCTTGAAACAGCCCGAACCCCTGCGCCATGAATTTCTGCACCAGCTCCGGCGTCGCCGCCGGCCGTCCCACGACCTTCCCGTGTTTCTTGGCCGCCGCCACCACCTTCTCGATCGCTTCGTGCAACAGCGGATGGTCCTGGTTCCCGCGCAGCCCCAGCGAAAACGACAGGTCGCTCGTCCCGATGAACAGCACGTCAATTCCCGGCGTCGCGGCGATCGCCTCCACGTTCTCCACCGCACGCGCCTCTTCGATGATCGTGATCACCACGACATTCTCGTCCGCCGAATCGGGATAACCATCCGGCCCGTTCGGCCAGGTGAAACGCGCCAGCACCGCGCCCGATCCCCTGCGGCCCGTCGTCGGGTACCGGCACGCCGCCGCCGCTTGCGCCGCCAGCTCCGGCGTGCTGGTGAACGGAAAAATCACGCCGCACACCCCCGCATCCAGCACCCGCTTCGCCGTCCAAAGCTCGTTCACCGGTACGCGTGCGAATGGCAGCGCTTTCAGCCCCCGTGTCGCCAGCACAATGTTGCGCACCGTCTCCAGCGTGATGGGCGAGTGCTCCATCTCCAGCCAAAGAAAATCGAAGCCCAGGCTCGCCGCCTGCGCCGCCAGGTCCACGTTTGCCGCCGTAATCGTTACCGCAATTACCGGCTCACCCGCGCGCAGGCGCTGCTTCACCGGGCTCACCCATGTTTGTTCGCTCATTTTTTGATTAACCACACCTCGGCCACCTGGCAGCCCCGCCCGTTTCCTCCCAGGCCCCGCTCGCCGTACCAGGCAAGATTCAGTTCACCATGTTCCGTCGCCTCATGGGGAATGTCGAATTCCAAAGGCACGAGCGGCGTCGGCTTTTCTATGAACCCGTGCACTTCCCATCGGCCGCCCGCCACCAGCCGAATCTTGCGCCGCGGATTCTCGCCCGCGTACGTCACGCGAATCTTGTACCGCGCACCCCCATCAAGCCCCTCATAGTGCATGCGCACCGGCGCGTCGTAACGCGATTCCGCATTGTCCCACCACGATCGCCTCCGCGTTCCCGCAGGCCCGAACCCCACCAGCGTGTTCTCATCGCGTACCAGATGCGGCTGCATCGTAAGATTCCCCAGGTCATCGTAGAACCCGCCCGGCCCCGCATCGCTCCAATGCAAAATCTCGTGCACCCCCGCCGCGCGCTCCGGTTCGCTCGCCACCGCACGCAACTCCCCAAAGCGCTGTTCCAGCCACAGCCGGTTGTTCAGCGGCGCGTCGAGCGTGTCCAGCGTCGCCCCGCGATCCACCGCAATCGCTTTATACCGCGCCACGCTCAACTGCATCCGGATGCTCTGAAATAGCGCCTCCGCCAGCTCAAACACCCGCGCTCGCAAATCCGTGGCCACCCGCTCCGTCACCGCTCTCTGCAAAATCGTTTCCGCCTCCGCCATCGCGCGCTCCGCCCCAATCCCGCCGGCTTTTTCCAGCGCCTCCATCGCCTGCCGCTCGAGATCGGTCTCGTACGCCAGCCGCCGCCGCGTGTAGGCATCGTAATAAGCCCGATACAGCCCCTGCTGGAACCGCCAGTTCGCCAGCATCTGCGGTGTCGCCGCGTGTTCCAGTTCCTCGAAATGCGCCAGCGTCTCTTCCACGCCCGCATTCGCCGCAAGCGGCCCTCTCCAATCCCCCTCCAGTTCCAGCAAACCCCGCGCGAAGCTCTCGCCATATCGCTCGCTGACGAAGTACCGCGCATACTCGCGCAAAATGTCTTCGACTTTCGCCTCCGGATTCCAGCCCAGCGCGCTCCACACAAACTTGTTCACATCGTCATTGCAGCCTTCCGAATACGTAATGAAGCCCATCGTGTACGGCGCCGCCCGCCGGAAAATCCTGGCTTCGTCCGCCGCACGCGGATTGATCACTTCCCGCCCTTCGGTCACCGCGTAAGCTACATCCCAATCCGGCACCGGATACTGGCACTGCCGGCTATGCGTAATGTCCGGATAGTGGCGGATCGGATAACGCTTCGGCACCTTGGCCCTCACCTGCGCCAGCGTGTCCCGGATCTGCGGTCCGTAAACCACACCGCTCAACCACGCCGGTTCCGTCTGGAGAATCCCATAAAACTCGTCGAGCCACGCCTGGTCGAATCCCTGCGGCGAAACCCACATTTGCGCCTTCGGATGGTAGCGGTGCAATACTGCCGTTTCTTTCTCCAGCAGCGCCATCAGCACCCTCGGCTCCGTGTGGCCGGGATCGCCTCCCGGAACAAACACCGCATCCACGCGCGGCAGCTTGCCGAACACCTCGCCCCATTCTCTAAGCGCCGCGCGGACCGTCTTCGGGTCGCTATAATCCGTGTCCATCGCCGGATACCAGATCCACACATCCAGCCCGTATTCATCCGCCAGCCGCGACATCTCCGTCATCATGCGCATCGGCGGCAGCGGAAACAGCGGGCTGTCCGCCGCGTCGTCCGACCGCGGCGGAATCAACTCAATCGCGTTCGTCCCGAATATCGCCAGGTCGCGAATGTACTGGTCCCACACCGGCACCGCCCACCCGTCGTAGGAATTGGTTTTCGGCCTGTACCCAAGCTGATGCCCGCGCAGCGGATACGCCGGCGCGCTGGTCTCCGCCCACCCGTCAGGAATGCTCACCGCCCCGCGCTCCATCCGTAGTTCCCGCAGCAGGCGCCCCACTCCGAACAGCACCCCGCGCGCATCGTTCCCCGTCACTTGCACTGACCGGCCGCTGACTTCGATGTGGTACCCCTCCGCCGGCCCGCTCCGCCCCTCCACGATCTCGATCTGCACCCCCTCCGCCGTCTGCTCCACCGGCCAGCGGATGCCGGTCCGCCTGTCGACCTCCTCCACCCGCACTGTGGCGGCTTTG
>JASHOO010000270.1 GCA_030041035.1 Bryobacteraceae bacterium
GCCAGTTTGCGGACCAGCACCCCCACCGCCGCCTTGCCGTAAGTGGCCAAGAAACGCTCAAACGCCGCCTTAGTTAGCTTGGCAAGCTGCGTATCGCGGATCGCAACCACCGTTGCGCTCCGTTTCTCCCCAGTTACCACCGCCATCTCACCCACGATCTCGCCCGGTCCCAGTTCGGTGATCGTGCTGTCCTGGCCGTCGGTGCGCCGGACCACCACCCGAAGGCGGCCGCTCACCACGATGCAAAGAAAATCCCCTTCATCGCCTTGCCGGAACAGCGTCTCACCGCCATGGAGCACCAAGGTCTCGAGTTCCTCCTTGAGATCTCGCAGGGCATCGGCGTCGAGCGATGCGAACAGGTTGTTTCGGTGGAGTGCCAGCCCGACCAGGTTTCTTTGCAGCCGTCGGCTGAGGGATTGGGTGACGAGCAAGCCCGCAGCCGGATTCGTGGCCGCGAACTGCTCAAAACCCACGCGCGACAAACCAAGCACCTCGACCTCGCCAACAGCGTCGATCGTGGCCAACGATGGGTCATCGGCCAGTATCCCCATCTCGCCCACGCTCTCACCACGGGCGACATAAGCCAGAACCATGCGCTCATTTCGCTCGTTCGTGACGCAAACCCTCAGGCGGCCGGATATTACTAGGTACAGGCTCTGATCCTCATCCCCTTCACGAACCAGAACCTCGCCATCGTTCAGCCGCCGGGTTTCCAAGCTCGATGCCAGCGTATCTAAGAGAGACGGGTCGAGTGAGCCAAACAACCCGGTCGATCCCAGAAACGCAGCACGTTCACCGATGGTCATCGAACCCACCGATCGTTACCGTACCCGGGGAGAGACCGGCTGCCGCAGGAATGACTGCGAATCGTTAACAATGCGCCACCAGAGTCTGGGGAATCCGATCACCGGTTTGATGAGAAACTGCTCGCGCTGCCGCGGGCTCAGCAGCCCCACAACGTAACGGTGAAGGATCAATTGCTGGTACCAGGGCAGGCTGGCGACCAGATGGTGCTCCCAGTGGCAGGGTGATCCCCACGGGCCGGCGCCAACCAGCAGACCCCAGAAACCGACACCGAAGCTGCGGGAGCCGTTCCGGTTGTCGAGGGGCATCAGGTTGTGCTCGGTGAACTGCCGCAGCCGGTCCAGGTAGAAACCGACGTGCGGCAGCCAAACCAACATCGTGAGAAGCGTAAAGGCCGGTCCGAATGACCGGTATAGGAAATATCCGTATACCAGGTTATAGCTCGAACTCATGAAAGCAGACAGCAGGCGGCTCCAAGTGTAGGTAGGCGGACGGTGAATCACGAAGTCGCTGAAATTAATGAACGCGGCCAGCGGAAAGAAGGTCATCCAGTAGCGCCGCGGAACCACAAAGTTGAGGAACTCGCCGTCCTCTTCGGTGCCGAATTTCGCGTGATGCGCCATGTGGTGGCGGGAGTAGAAATCCGGTTCCCCCGCCGCAAACCTGCACAAATTAGAGGCGATCAAATGCCCGAAGCGGCTGAAGGGGCCTTCGGGCGGAAAAATGGCTTTATGCGCAGCGCCTTCATGAAGGGAGTACACCACCAGCGAATACATAAGGTAACTGTGAAGGGAACCGACCACGCAACTCGCCAACAGGAGCTGCCACCAACTACTCCCTTCCGCCGCCAGAAACAGACGCGGCATGCGCATCAGGACCAGAAAATCGCCACCCAGCAGGAAAACAATCACCGCGACACCGATCGTGCAATGCAGTATCTTGTGTGTTTTGAACCATTTATGTAAGGTCCGGCCACGGTCCATGATCTGGTTCACCTGCTGCTGTGTGAGTTCCTCAAATGGCTGCTCACGCCGGTAAGCGCGGGCGAGTTCGAGCTCTTCGGGATGGCTTATCATGAGTGTCAGTTGCCCTGTAAGTCAGTCAAGAGCGGTAGTTTACACCCGATTGGTTTGCCGGAACAAGGATTTAGGGTGAGTTGAGGGCCACCGGTACCGGTACCATTCACTCAAAACGACCGCAATGCGACCAGAATTTCTTTGCGGGCTGCGTTACTCGCTGGAAACAGGCCACCTGCCGTGCCCATAAAGCCCGCGAACAGCATCCCGATCCCCATGATTTGGGGCGTCACCCGGAAACGGAAGGTGGTTTCGCTGAACGTTGTGAAGCTGCCGATCGCGCTGGTCAGATTGTTCAGTGGCAGAACCAGCAGGCAGCCGATAATCCCGCCCAAAGCCGCAAGTGCCAGTGATTCAAGGAGAAAGCTGAGCAGAATGGCGCTTTTGGAAAAACCGAGCACGCGCAATGTGCCGATCTCGCGGGCGCGGTGCGAGACAGCAGCGTACATCGTGTTCATGGCGGCGAACGAACTGCCGATCGCCATCAGAGCGGCCACAAACAGTCCGACAAACTCCACCGGAGCCGACGAGCGGGTTTGCCGGTCATAGTATTCCACTTCGCCCAAGGCATCGACGTTCAGGCGTTGGTCGTCACTCAAATCGCGAATCAGCGCTTCCTTTGATATCGCATCCGTAGCCTGGAGCAGGGTGGAACTAAGGACCTCGGCGCGGCTTTCGTCGGCAGCAACCTGGTCTAAATCACAGAAAATCTCGCTATTCATGGAGGATTGGCCGGCGCGCATAACGCCCACCACGTCCCAATCGCCGCGTCCCAAACGGAGTTTGCCGCCGACTCCTATTTCCGGGTACCGCGCTGCAACCGATTGACCCACAACGGCTTCGCGAAAGCCTGGCCGGAACCAGCGGCCCTGCACGATCTCGAGGCCCTTTCGCATCCCAATTCCGACCGGTTTGAGGCCACGGAAATTCACGTTGGTTCCGTCGGGGTGCTCCGAACTTTCGAGGCCAATGACCGTTACCAGTTCGAGTGATGCCATGGGTTCGCCGGAAGGAGCGCGCGCGATGCCGGGTTTGAACTTCAAGTCGTTGTAAACAGACCGGTTGAAGTTGCTCGCAAGCTCGGTGGTGGCCCCCTTCCGCAGCACCAGAATATTCAAGGGGTCGCCGCTGGCACGGAAGGTCTGGCGCAGACCGTCAACGAGCGCCAGCACGGAAAGCGCTACGGCTACGGTCAGCGCCAGACCGAGCGCGGTCATGATGGTGTGGGTCTTTCGCTCGCGGAGATTACGAAGGTTGTAAGAGAGCGGGATCGCCATACCTAGTCTGTAAATTTGAGTGCCTGGAGGATGGGAATGCGTGCCGCGCCCCAGGCCGGCACAATCGCGCTGGCCAGTCCTATTACTACCGCAACGAAGAGGAGGAGTGCCGCTACCGACGGCTCCAGTTGCAGGGAAGACAGCGGCAGAATAATCGCCGGGAGTTTTCTCACCAGAGCGACCAGGATCGCGGTGAAGCAGCAGCCGATCAGACCGCCAACGGCCGTAAGAAATGCGGCTTCCCCCAGTAGCATCGAGAGAATTGCCGGGGTTGTGAAGCCCAGCGTTTTCAGGACCCCAACCTCTCGGACGCGCTCGCGGACGGACATCGCCATGGTGTTGGCCGTCACCAGCAGCAACATGAAGCTCAACGCGAGGCTGATGCTGAGCAGGAAGGCCTTGACGTTACCGAGCATGGACAGGAAGCCAAGCTCGAACGCCCGTTCGGCTTCCGTTCGCGTGCGCGCAGGGGAGTTGCGGAAAAGCTCATCGACCTCTTTGCAGATGCGCGCCATGGAGCCGGGGTTGTCGATCAGCACGTGGAAGGCGAACACTTTGTTTCGGCGCCGCTCCGGCAACAGATCAAAGAGATAGTCGAGCCGGAAGAAGAGGACGTCGTCATGGAAGAGGCTGTCATAGATTCCGACCAGCTTGAGATCCACCGTGACCGGAAAGATGTCTCCCTTTAATGTGATGCGATCTCCGATCTTGAATCCATACTTCTCCGCGAGTCCGCGGCCAACCACGCACCCGGTCTTCTCGCGTTGGAACGCCACCTTCTGATCCTCTGGAATGGAGTAGTCCGCATGGATGGCAAAAAGGTGCTCCGGCTCGACCGCATAGCGGGCGAAAATGTTTTTCGGTTCCTTGAATACGCCAGCGAAGAACTGGAACGGCATCGCCTCCACGACGCCGGGCACCTGCTTGATCTTGTCGCGGTAATAAATGGGCAGCGTGAGCGCCGGGGATATGCGATTGCGGGCGATGGCCCGGAGGGCCTGCTGCGGCGGAGCTTCGCCGAAATAAAAAGCGTGATAGATCGCCATCAAGGTGCCGAGGAGGCTCAAGGAGATGGCGGCGCTGGTGACGGTCAAAATACTGCGCCGCTTGCTGCGCATACAGCTCTTGAGGATCAGGGGCAAGTAACGAAACATGGGGGCTCGTTTAAGCGTCGCTTAGTATACAGAAAGCTCAGGACAAAGCCAACCACGGCGCTGGTCCACCGCCGTCTCACATCACCCATTCTTTTCAATTTGAGTAAACTGTATGGAACCAGCCATATGCCGCTCACTGCCGGAGAGCGACTCGGCCCCTACGAAGTCCTCGCACCGATCGGTGCGGGCGGCATGGGAGAGGTATACAAGGCACGTGACACGCGTCTTGATCGCATCGTTGCCATCAAGGTTTCGCAGCAAAAATTCAGTGATCGCTTCGAGCGCGAGGCGCGCGCCGTCGCAGCGCTGAATCATCCCCACATTTGCACGCTGTACGATGTCGGCCCGGACTATCTGGTGATGGAGTACGTCGAGGGCGCGCCGTTGAAAGGGCCGCTGCCCCTCGAAAAGGCCGTAGAATACGCCGGCCAGATTCTCGATGCGCTGGACGCGGCGCACCAGAAAGGTATCATTCATCGCGATCTGAAGCCGGCCAACATCCTGGTCACCAAACAAGGGATCAAGCTGCTGGATTTCGGGCTGGCCAAGCAAGCCGCTCCTCTTAAGGAGATGGACCCCACGCGCGCGCTCACCGATCAAGGGCAGATTGTGGGGACCCTGCGATACATGTCGCCGGAGCAGTTGCAGGGTAAGGAAGCTGATGCACGCAGCGACCTGTTCGCCTTCGGCTGTGTGCTGTATGAAATGCTCTCGGGAAAGCGCGCATTTGATGGATCGAACAGCGCCAGCGTGATCGCGGCGATTCTGGAGCGCGAGCCGGCACCGCTCGCCAACAATCCAAACGAAGCCACACGGCCGCTCGACCGGGTGGTGAAGCGATCGATGGCCAAGGACCCC
>JASHOO010000271.1 GCA_030041035.1 Bryobacteraceae bacterium
AAGGTTCAGTGGGGACATCAGCAGGAATTCCTGCGGCTCTTCTTGAAGAACCACTATCCGCTGCTCAAGAGAGTGGTCGAGAGCGGGCGTATGCTTTCGGTGAAGATCGAGACGCCGGCCAACCACATGACCGAGGATGCGCGCTGGGACTATCGGGTGACGATCCGATTCAAGAACTCCACGGCCGCGACGACGTCGAATCCGGACGAGGCGAAGCTCATTCAAGAACTGTGGCCGGACCAGCAGACATACGAGCGCGAAGAGCAGCGCCGCTTCGAGATCCTGCTCAGCCACTGGGACCTGCCGGTGACCGATATCACGCCGCGATGAAGACGGCTGCGACCGGCGCCGGCCGGCCGTCATCTGGATAAGCATGGATGTCACCGGAGTACTGGAGACGGGCATCTACGTGGACGATGTCGCCCGCTCGGCCGAGTTTTACCGCCGCGTCTTCGGATTCGAGCAGCTCGGAGGCGACGAGCGTCTCTGCGCCCTGAGCGTGGCGGGGCGGCAGGTGTTGCTGATCTTCAAGAGGGGTGCTTCGCTCGAGGCGATCGAGCGCCCGGGCGGAACGCTTCCTCCGCATGATGCCTCGGGACAGCAGCATTTCGCCTTCTCGGTTCCCGAGGCTGATCTGCCGGCGTGGGAGCAGAGGCTCGCGGACAACGGCGTGGCGATCGAGAGCCGCATGAGCTGGTCACGCGGCGGCAAGAGCCTCTACTTTCGCGATCCCGACGGGCACCTCGCTGAGCTGGTTACGCCGGGCTGCTGGGCGATCTACTGAGCGGCCGGTTCTCTAGGCCCGCACCACCTGCGGATAGACCTTGCGGATGGCGGCGACGATATCGTCGGTGTCTTTGACCGTGAACTTGGGATGGAGCGAGACGCCGGCGAAGCGGCTGAGAATGTCGAGCGTGCGCGGACAGCACGCGGCGCCGTACTGGATGGCGCGGCCGCGCTCGGAGGTGAACGACGGCCACGTCGGATGCACGGTGCGCTTGTGTTCGATGTAGGGCTGGATGGGCAGAATCGCCGAGCCGCCGGGGTTGGACGCGGGAACATTCTCGGCTTTCATGGCGGCGCGGTAGCGATCGCACTGCGCCTTGGTCTCGAAGCCCAGGAACACGGCGGAACCGAGCTCGCCTTGCGGATCGGGCAAGCGGCGGAGCTTGACGCCGGGGAGATCGCGGATGCCGTCGTAAACGCGGCGCGCGTTGGCCTGCACGGATTCGACGATGGTGTCGAGTTTGCGCAACTGCGCGCAGAGCACGGCGCCGGTGAATTCGCTCATGCGGAACTGGCTGCCCGCGACCCAGTCGGCTTTGGCGCCTCCGAGGATGTGCTCGTGCAGCGCGCGAAGGTCGCCGAGATCGTGATAGCGGCTGGCGCGCTCGAATAGCAGCGGGTCGTTGGTCACGACGGCGCCGCCTTCTCCCGAGGTGATGGTCTTGTTGAGCTGCAAGCTGTAGATGCCGATATCGCCCATCGAGCCCACGGGGTGTCCTTTGTAGCTTGAACCCACCGACTGCGCGCAGTCTTCGAGCACGCGCACGTTATGGCGCCTGGCGATTTCCAGCACGCGGTCCATATCCGCGGGATTGCCCTGGAGGTGCACGGCCATGATGAGCTTGGTTTGCGGCGTGATCTTGCTCTCGATGTCGCTCGGATCGATGTTGAAGGACTCGTCGATCTCGGCGAAGACGGGGAGCGCTCCGGCGAGCACGATGGCCGCATAGCAGGAATGCCAGGTCCAGGCGGGGAGGATTACTTCGTCACCGGGACCGATGCCGCACGCGGCCACCGCGGTTTGAAGCGCTGCCGAGCCGGAGGTGACGCCGAGCGCAAAGCGCGTCTGCATGCGGCGCGCGAATTCCCGCTCGAAGGTGGCGACTTTGGCGGGCGGCTCTTTGCCCGGGCCGTACCAGCGGAAGGGACGGCGCAGTTTGACGACGTCGGATACTTCACTGGTCTCCTCGTCGCCGTAGTACGAAGTGCCCCAGAAATCGGCGTGCAAGGGCGTGTCACGCACGGGACTGCCGCCTTCGACGGCGAGTTTGGGAGGATTGGCGGATGCGCTCGCAGCGGCGACGGCACCCGCAAGAAAAGTTCGTCGGTTCATGGGAAGAACCTCCTGCGGTTCGATTCTATCAAGCGCCGTCAAGACCGGCGGCGCGGGCGGAAACCTCGGTGAGCGCGGCCCAGTCGGCGTCGGCGCGGCCGTGTGCAATGGCGCTGAGGAAGTGATCGTGAATCAGGCTGGCTAAGGGCAGGGGAACGGCGGCGTCCTGACCGGCGGCGAGCGCGAGACCGGCATCTTTCATGCCCAGCGCGAGACGAAAGCCGGCGGGCTCGAACTGGCGGTCGGCGACGATTTTGCCGTAGATCGAGTAAACCGGGGAGTTGAAGATGCCGTTGATGACTTCGAGGAACAGATGAGGATCGACGCCCGATTTGCGCACCAAGGCGAAAGATTCGCCCATGGCCTCCAGCATGGCCATCAGCATGAAGTTGGCGCCGATTTTGGTGACGTTGGCCTGCCAGGGCTCGGCGCCCACGATGGTGATGCCGCGGCCGATGGCTTCCATGATGGGCTTGCAACGTTCGACCTGACCGCGCGGGCCTGCGGCCATAACCCAGAGGCGTTTGTCTCGCGCCGCATCGGGACGCCCGAGAACGGGCGCGGCGACATAGTGCTGGGCGTGGCGGGCGTGCTCCACGGCGAGCTCTTTCGAGAATCCGACGCTGATGGTGCTGGTGCACATATGGACGGCGCCGGCGGGCAGGACTTCAATCGCCGGGCCGAGCATGGTGTCGCGCACGGCCTGATCGTTGGCGAGCATGGTGATGGCGGCGTCGACACCCTCAACCGCGCCGGCAGGGGAATGGGCGATGCGGGCGCCGGCTTTTTCGAGCTGCACGAGCTTCGCGGGTGTGCGATTGAAGGCGATCACCTCATGCCCGGCCTTGAGCAGATTGAGGGCCATGGGCTCGCCCATGTTACCGGTTCCGAAGAATGCGATTTTCAAAGGGAGGCTCCTTTCGAGGCCCATTTTCGATGGAATATGCATGGGCGATCGCGAATTCCGTTATCGCGCGTGCTACTTAACGCGCTCGCAAAGCCCTTGTTTGCTGCCTTAGTCATTGCGAACGGCCCAAGGACAGATATCGTTGTACGGCTTCAGCGTGAATTGATCGCAATATTCGGCGTGGTGGGTAATTCCAAAGTCGTCATCATAAGTGATCATGATGGAGAACGTTGCCCAAAGCTTTCCGGATTTGAGGTCTCTGAGATCATCTGCGCTGATTGTGGTCTCGCCGAGTAGGGACATGCTCGTGGAAATGCCCTCAGTTTTCGGCGGGATCAATTTCATCTCCCCCACAAGCTCTTTGCCTTCGTACGACATTTTTCGTGCGCTTTCTCGTGCGCCAACATAGTCATATCTGAAGAACCTGACGTTAGTCGCGGCGAGCGGACCGGTGTTGACAGGTTCTATTCCAACTTTGAGCTTGCCATGATCAAGTGTGGTTACCAGCCTGCCGTTGATCACGGATTGCACGAGCGGGTTTATGAATGGGATCGTGACTCGTGGGCGTAGCGTCATTCGAAGCGTGTCTCTGGCGGTGTCTGCGGCGCTCTTTGCGGCGTCAGCGCTCTTCTTGCTTTCGAGCCATATGTTGCGCGTGTAGCAGGTATAAATTACCAGAGCCAAAACTGTTGCGACAGTCACCCAAAATGTAGCCCATTGAGCTTTGCGATTTTTGTTTTGATCAGAGTAGTACTTCTCGGCGGTTTCTGTGGGAATCTGTATCTCTACAGTGATCCGGCCACTTAGTTGGTGGGATGCCTGTGTAGTCTCTGTATTTTTGTTTATGGCGTCAACGGTTTTATCGGATGCGATCGAAAGGGCATCCCTGATTTGCCCCATCAGCGCGGTGATCTTGTGAAATTCGGGCCTATTCATTGGGCGATCGTTCTCGAGCGTCCTTTACTACTTCCGCCGCGTCAAAGGACGCGGGTGTCCCCCAAAAGCCGCGGCACTCCTAGCGCTCCAAGTGTCCGGAAATGGGATTGGCTCTGTTTGGCAGAATTCGTTTTTTGGACTGGAAACGGCTCTCTTTCTTCGAGATACGGCACCACTCACAGGTATAGCACGAAGGCTGTAGCTTGCCGGACTGTAAGCCGGTTTCTGTACCCTTGCGGGCGACAGCCATTCCTCTGGGCCGGTCATTACTGGCCGGCTCTAGCGACCTACCCGAGAGTTAAACGGAGCGGGCCGCTCCTGCTCTCCTATTTGGTCTTGCTCCGCGTGGGGTTTACCCTGCCGGCCGGATTGCTCGGGCCGCGGTGCGCTCTTACCGCACCTTTTCACCCTTACCCTTACGGGCGGTATGTTTTCTGTGGCACTTTCCGTAAAGCCCGCTTTGAGCGGACCCTCCCGGCCGTTAGCCGGCACGCTGCCCTGTGGAGACCGGACTTTCCTCCCCGATGAAGGGGCGGCTGCCCATCCGGCAAGCTACGGTTTTATTGTCGCATGGGAAAAACAAGCTCACCGCAGAGACGCAGAGGCGCGGAGAAGAGAATCAAAAGATTCAACGCCGAGGCGCCGAGGCGCTGAGAAAGCTCAAGAGCTTTTGGGGGCTGCACGGAGGAGCTGTGTCGTTTGCCTTGGGATTTGAGGGCGCGGAGGAAAGACTATTCGGTGCGGAGGACGTCGAGGGGTTTCTGGCTCAAGATGCGGTAGCTGGCGAGCCAACCGGCGGCGTTGGCAACGAGGGCGGTGAGAAAGATGCAGGCCAGGCTGGGCAGGAGGTCGAGGCGGAAACCGGCGTCGAGCCAGCGTTTGAGCAGCAGGGCGGAAAAGGCGGTGGCGAGCAGGCTGCCCATCAGACCGGCGACCGCGCCGAGGACCAGGAACTCGACGGAAAAAATGCCGGCGACGCGCACGCGGGTGGCGCCGAGGGTTTTGAGGATGACGGTTTCGCGGATGCGGCGGAAGCGGGTGCCGGCGACGCTGGAGGCGAGAATGACCACGCCGGCGAGGATGGCGAACATGGAAATGAAGCGGACGACCAGGGCGATCTGATCGACGACCTGCTGCACGATGTCGAGGACATCGGCGACATTGACGACGGTCACGGTGGGGAAGCGCTCGTAGGTATTGCGCTGGAGCGTGCCGACGGCGCCGGGCTGAACGCGCAGGCCGCCATAGTAAATGATGGGCAGGCCATCGAGGGTTCCGGCGTTGAAGATGAACTCGATGCGGCTGTACATGTGGATCTCGTCGATGCGGTGCACGGCGGCGACGCGGGCGCGGATGGTGCGGCCGGCGGCTTCCCATTCCATTTCGGAGCCGGGGTGCAGCTTGAGGATTTGAGCGGCTTCCTCGGCGACGGAAAGCTGGGGCTCGGCGGGAATTTTTCGGGGATCCCACCAGGCACCCTGAAGGATCTTGAGGTGGGCAGGTATCTCGGCGGCTGCGGTGATGCCGCGCGCGCGCTCGAAGCGGCGTCCCCATCCTTTGAGATTCAGTTTCTCGAGCGGAATGCCGTTGATGCTGACGATTTTGCCGGCCACGGTACCGACCAGCTCGGGCGCGTTCTCCATGCCGCGTTGGGCGCGCAGGAGCTGGAGGAGCGGGTCGCGTTCTTTGGCGGTGATATCGAGCAGGAAGACGTTGGGCATGCCGGGCGGGGCGGACTGGAACAATTCGGTCATCATGCCGCGCTGGACGAGGAAGACGGTGAGGGTGAACATGACGCCGATGCCCAAAGCGACGAGCGCGGCCTGGGCGTGGTTTCCGGGACGGTAGAGGTTGGCGATACCGTGGCGCAGCACAGGGGGCAGGGGCCAGGGCGAGCGGCGGACAAAAAATTTCACGGAGCGCAGCAGCACCCAGGCGATGGCGGCGAGCACGAGCAGGCTGACGACCAGAGCGACGACGAAGGTCGTGCCGGTGCGCACGGCTTCACGCAGCGTACCGATTTGCAGCCAGCCGGCGATGACGCCGATGCCGCAGAGAATGGCACCACTGGCGAAGAGGGAGGTGCGGGAGTCGCGCAGGCGTTGTTTCCAGCCGGGGCGCGCTTCGGCCATTTCTCTACGGAAGATGAGGCTGGGGCGGATGCGACGGATGTTCAACAGCGGCGGGAGCGTGAACAGCAGCGTGGTCAGAACGCCGATGGCGAGGCCTTGAATGGAGGTGCTGGGATCCCAGTGGGTTTCGGGGCGAAGGCTGAAATAGCGCGCAATCAACGGTGGAAATGCAGCTTCGACGATGATTCCGAAGGCTACGCCCACGAGACCTCCGGCCAAGCCCAGGCCGATGGTTTGCAGCAGATAAATCTGGATCACTTCCCGGGTGCGCGCGCCGATGCATTTCATGATGGCGATGGAATCCAGCTTCTGTTGCAAGTGGGCGTGCATGGCGGTGGCGACGCCGAGCGCGCCCACGATAAGGGCGATGAGGCTGACGAGGCTCAAGAAGGTGGTGGCGCGATTGAGGCCCTGGGTGATGATGGGATGGGTCTCGCGGAAATCGGCGATGAGCGCCTCGGGAAAGGCTCTTTTCAAGGTTCGCCGCACCTGCTGGATGCTGGGCGATCCCGGCGAGAGGCGGAACAGGTAGCGCTCGGAGGCGCGGCTGCCGATGCCGATGAGGCCGGTGCGATCGAGGCCGGCGCGGCTGATCATGACACGCGGGCCGACGTTCAGGCTGCCGGACATGCGGTCGGGTTCCGAGACCGTGCGGCCGATGATGCGGAAGGGCTGGCCGCCGAGGCGGACGGTATCGCCGACCGCGACTTTCAAACGGAGGAGCAGGTCGTCGGAGACGGCCACGGACTGATCGCTGAGCTCCTGCCGCAGCGTGCCGGGCGGATCGAGTTTCACTTCGCCATAGAACGGATAGACGCGGGGATCGACGGCCTTGATCGAGACCAGGATGGGATTGGGCACGGCATCGGAGGAAACCATGGAGAGCGTTTCGGTGATCCAGGTGCGCTGGACGCCGCGGCGGGCGAGGTCGTCCATCACGGCGGTCTGGCGGGCATCGGGCAGACCGAAGACACGGAGGGAGAGGTCGGCGGCCATGAGGGTGCGGGATTCGCGCAGCAACATGCCGTAGAAGGCGCGGCCGAAGCCGCGCACGCCGGTGAGCGCGCCCACGCCGATGGCGACGGCGACGATGACGAACGTGAACTTGGTGGAAGAGGCGCGGGCCTCGCGCCAGGCGATTTTGAGGGCGGTGCGCCACGGCAGCCGGTTATTCATCGCTGACCACGCGGCCGTCACGGAGGGTGATGCGGCGGTCGGCCTGTTCGGAAATCTGCTGGTCGTGAGTAACCAGGACCAGGGTGGTGCCTTCACGGCGGTTCAACGCCATCAACAGATCGAGGACGACGCGGCCGTTGGCGGTGTCGAGATTGCCGGTGGGTTCGTCGGCCAGCAGAATGGGCGGGCGTCCGACGAAAGCGCGGGCGAGGGCGACGCGTTGCTGCTCGCCGCCGGAGAGCTGGACGGGGTAGTGGTCGCGGCGGTCGAGCAGACCCACGCTATCGAGCAGCTCGCGGGCGCGGGCGGAAGCGCCGTTGGCGAGGCCGGAAAGCTCGAGGGGCAGCAGAACATTCTCTTCGGCGGTGAGGGTGGGGATCAGGTGATAGGACTGAAAGACGAATCCGATCTTGCGGCCGCGGAGCAAGGCGAGTTGATCTTCCTCGAGGCCGGTGATGTCTTCGCCATCCAGCACGATGCGGCCGGAAGTGGGGGCATCGAGACCGGCGAGAAGGCCGAGCAGGGTACTCTTGCCGCTGCCCGAGGGGCCCATGATGGCGGCGAACTGGCCGCGGGGGATTTCGAGATCGATGCCCTTCAAAATTTCCACGCGATGGGTGGGCGTGTTGATGGTCTTGGTGAGGCCGGAGACCTGAATCATGGGGCGGGAATTCGATTCCTTGTCGGCTAATTTTTTATTATGGCATTGAGGCACCATTTTGACGTTGCGTTGGCTCCCCTACATTCTTATGACGCCGCTGGTGCTGGTTTGTTGCAGCCGGGAACAGCCAAAACCGGAAGAGCGGGAGGCGCCGGCGGCGGCGAGTCCGGCTCCGGCACCAGCCGAGGCGGATCATCGTCCGGTGATTGCGGCTTTTGGCAACAGTCTGACGGCAGGGTTTGGGGCGGACCTAGGCCAGAGCTATCCGGATTTTCTGCAAAAGGATCTCGACCAGAGCGGCGCGCGGTATCACGTAGTGAACTGCGGAGTGAGCGGCGACACCAGCACGGACGGACTGGAGCGCGTCGGGACGGTGATCGCGCTCCAGCCGGTGATCGTGATTCTGGAATTCGGCGGAAACGACGGTTTGCGGGGCCTGCCGGTGGGGACGACGCGCACGAATCTGGACCAGATTATCGCGGCGCTCAAGAAGAGCGGCGCCAAGGTGGTGCTGGCCGGAATGACGCTCCCACCGAACTATGGTCCCGAGTACATTCACTCGTTCGAAGCGGTTTACAAGGATTTGGCCAAGCAATACCGGCTGCCGCTGATTCCGTTTTTGTTACAGGGGGTGGGCGGGAACGCGGCGCTGATGCAGCGCGACGGAATTCACCCTACCGGGGACGGAAACCGCGCGGTGGCGAAGAACGTGATGGAGGTGCTGGAGCCGCTGCTGACCGCGGCCGGCAGGTAAGTTGGTTGTGCGCGAATTTACAACCATCCGGTTGTGTTTACGAATTAACTGCCGTACAATCCCCACGCTGGTAACGGTCATGGTAAATTAAGTAACCACAGTGACGGGAGTGCCTACAATGAAGGTGTCTTCTGTAGCCGCAGTTTTATTGTTCTTCTTAACCACTTTGAGGGGCAGCGACGTCGTAGACCGGGCGCGGCAACTCGAAGCGTCGGGTGATGTGGTGAGTGCGCGCACCGCGCTGGCCGCGGCGGTGGAGCAGGCGCCGGGCGACGTGGACGCGCTTACGGAATATGCGGCGCTGCTCGAGCGCTATGGCGATGGCGACAGCCGCGCGGCGTACACCAAGGCATACGAGGCCATTGAAAAGACAGGAAACCGGGCCAAGCTGGCGCCGGTGGCGCGGGAACTGGCGCTGCTGGATCTGATTGCCGGAGACCGCGCGGCGGCCCTGAAGCACATTGAGGCTTACCATGCGGCCGGGGGGACGGACTGGCCGAATGTGGCAGGCTGGAAGACGGCGGAAGCGGCTAGCGAGGCGCGGGGGGTGGTGTACGTACCGGGACCGCTGCGTTCGTTCGGACGCATGGCGGCGATCCCGGTGGATACCAGTCCGGATGAATTGCTGCCGGCGCTGGCGCGCAACGTGGTGACCAACGGATACCAGGCTTCGCACAGCAACGAATCGCTGGAGCAGACCGAGTACCTGAAGCTGGTGCACCGGTATCTTTCGCAGGCGCGGGAACTGGAAGACCTGGCGGGCAAGGACAAGGTGATCCGCATCGAGAGCTGTGATTCGGCGAACGCCGGCGAACTGCTGCGCATCGTCGGGTACCGGATGCGAGGAGGGTGCGGCAGCGAGGTGGTGCTGGAGACGGTGAACGCGACGCGCGCGTTCCTGACGACGGATTCCGGATTTCCGCTGGCTCAACTGGAGCAGGCGCTGCGCACCAACCGGCCGTTCACATACGATTTTCATCCGTCCCCGGTGCGCGTGCTCTACGGACCGGACTATTGGCTGTCGGAGAAAGAGAAACAGAGCGGCGAGTTTATCGACGCATTCCTGAGCGATCCGGCCATGTGCCGGCTGTATCTGGGGCTGTCGAAGCTGGACGCGGAGACCGCGGAAGAGTTGCGGAAGACCATTCCCATGCCGCGGCTGAAGGCTTACGCGCATGTGCTGGATTTCTTCGGCACGATGTTCGAGATTCGCAACGGCAAAGCGATTGTGCCGGGAGGGGCGCGGTCGGCGTCGTCGTGGGGCGAGCTGGTGGGGGTGTCACCGGATCAGGGAGCGGCGTTTTTCGACAAGTTGATCGCGAAAGACGACGGATGGATGGCCAGCTTGTTTGATGCGCTATCGCGGATGAACGGACCGGTGAAAGACTACCTGACCGAACCGGGGCGCATGAAACGCTTCTACATGGCGATTCGCGGCCGCGTCACCAGTCCGGGTCCGGCACGTCCCGTGTTCCGCTCTAATGCGGACATGATGCTGCTGACGACGCGGCTGCGAGTGGATGCCAACGGCCGTGCGGTAATTCCCGGAAGCCTCGAGGTCTGGAAGAATCTTTTCATCAACCATCCAAACGGGAAGTACGACGGCAAGCTCACCAAGTCCGCCGCCGGCTGGAAAGACCCCGACGACGTAGTGGAGGCGCTGTTCGCGTTGTGCCGCAAGAGCGTGGAAAACGAGCCGCTGAAGATTTTCATGGCGGTGAGCGACGTGGACCGTTTCCGCGAGCGGCCCCTGGAGGCGGCCACGGTGGACCGGCTGGTGCGCGCCTACCACGTTTACGGGGCGCAGTACTCGATCTTCAACGATGTTCCGACGGTGTCGGACAAAACGATAGTGCAGTTTCTCGACGAGACGGAGTCGATCAGCCGGATGAAGGATCCGGCGCTGCGGGCGGACACGGCGGGAACGATGCAGGCTCTGGTGGCGTTGTGGCAGATTTTCTGTCTGCAAGGGAGCATCGCGCCGAATCAGGCGGATGCGGCACTGGCCGGCGTGCTGGCCCCCTTTACGCAGGTGCACCACGATGCCGATCTGTTTGAGGCGGGAAAGGCCGGCTCCGTCCTTTTGTTGAAGACGGCGGGGGCGAGCGACGTGTCGGCGCCGCAGGAGCGCCTGTTGGATCTGCTGGCGGGAACGGCGAATCCGGTGGATCCGGACGCGCATGCGCAGGTGGTGCAGGAGATGAACCGGATCCTGGAAGCGCAGCGCATCATTTCGCTGACGACGTTGTTTCAGCTCGACGATCATCTGCAAAGCCTGGGCCACGGCGGCAAGATCGATCCGGCGCTGATCAACCGGCTGACGTCGCGGATTTCCGAAATCCAGCTTCCGCGCTCGTCGCTGACGACGGTGGAGAAGAATGCGTTCGCCTTCGGTTACTGGACCGAGAAGCACGTGGAGACGGAGCGCAAGCTGAATCTGCGGGCGGCGGTGGAGCGCGCAGGAACGGATCCGGAAAAGATCAAAGAGGTACGCGGCCTGCTCGCGCCGTTCCTGCGGGACACGCTGGTGTCGTACAGTTACGCGCACTATGCTCCTCCGGGAGCCCAGGTGCTCTATACCAACCCGCTATTCGTGCGCGGGCACGATTTCATCGGCGTGCAGGGCGCGTACCATACGTGGAAAAACACGGAGCTGTTCGGCACCGGGTGGCCCTCGAACGGAGGCGGGCGGCTGGTGGGTTCGCTCTCGGGTTTGCCCTACGCGCTGGCGGAAGCCGAGCAGAATTTTCTGGTGCCGGCGCAAACGCAGGCCCTGATCTGGGGCGATCTGGTACCGCAACTGATTCTGAGCGCGAAGATCCCGCGCTGGTGGGATGTGACGCCGGCGCAGATGCACTGGGTGGGAGTTCACATGCGGTACGCGCGCGAGTGCATGGCGGAAGCGGCGATTGATGCGGAGACGAGGAAGGCGTTCGTGGAGGCGCTGGGCCGGCACGCTTATCCGGCGCGAACCCTGCTGATCGAGCGCCTGCTGGAAAGCGGCGATGTACCGGAAGCGATCGAGAGAGTGACGCCCGCGGAGCTGTACTTCGCCGCTTTGCGCATGGAGCGGCAACAGACGAACAAAGGTGAAGCCGATCCGGTGCTGGCGGACATCCGGCAGTTGCGGGCCAAGCACGCCTCGGAAGTAAGCGAGCGGGCGGTGTCGCGGGCCTTCGGGACTCCCAAGCCGACCCTGACCAACTCCTATCGCCCCGAATTGCTCGAGTTGCGCACTTTCCCCACGCTCATGGGCTACTCCAGCCGCATCATGGCGGAAAGCTGGGAATCGAACACGCTGTACTGGGCGGGACTGGCGGATGAGCTGCACGAACCGCCGGCGCAGCTCAACGTGTTGATACCGGTGTGGACCGAGAAAGTGGTGGAGCACATTTTCGCCTCGCATCTGGAAGACTGGCCGGCGCTGCTTCGTTCTCTGCGCCAGGTGGGAGACGATGTGCGGGCGCAGGCCAAGCTGCAAGCGGGCGAGGCCAAAGCGGCCCTTCAGTGATGTACAGGAGAACTTTGTGACGATTCGATCGCAGTTGGTCATCTTCGCAAGCGTCATTACATTAGCCGGCGGAGCCCTCTGGCTTCGCGCGCAGGAAGCACGGGGCCCTGTTTTTCGCACCCGAGTCGATCTGGTGGTGCTCAGCTTTACGGTCACCGATAGCAAGAACAAATACATCACCGGACTCAAGCCGGGTGACTTCAAGATTCTCGAAGACGGCATTGGGGAGAAGATTTCGACCTTCGCCGAGGGCAGTAACCCGCCGGTGCAGGTGAACGACGACGGTAGCGTGCGGCCCCTGCTGGCGGACGGCACTGGGGCTCCCAAGCCGGGCATTGATCCGCGCTCCGACGCCTTCGTGGGCACGAATGTCTTCGTGCTGTTCGATACCAGCAACTTCATGTACCGGGGCTTCGTGTACGCCGAAGACGCCATCGCGGACTTTATCCGCGGGCTTGACCGCGCGGACTCCATCGCGGTCTACTCGTTCAGCCGCAACCTGTCTCGCGCCTCCGATCTGACGCGCGAGCGTGGCGATGCGATCGTCGGTTTGCGTCAAGCGGTGGCGGGCGATGACACGGCGCTTTACAACTCGTTATTGCTCACGCTGCGCGACGCGTCGAAAGTTCCGGGCCGGAAGGTGGTCATCGTGTTTTCGAACGGCCCCGACAACGCCAGCATGGTCGCGCCCGATGACGTGCGGGCGGTGGCGGAGGATGAGGGCATTCCCATCTACGTGATCTCGACCAACGAGGTCAACAAAGATCCGATCTCGAGCAGCGTCTTCCGACGGATCACGGCGCGCACCGGCGGGAAAGCTTATTGGGCGAAGACCTGGCAGAAACAGGTGGAAGCGTTCGAATCCATCCGTGAGGACCTGGGCAACAGCTACACGGTCACGTACTATCCGGCGCCCAATCCGAATGAAGGGTTTCGCAAGATCTCGGTCGAGATCGTGTCGGATGTGGGCAAGAAGTACCGCATCCACGCGCGCCCGGGCTACCGCCCGCGCACTTAGGCGCAGCTAAGCGCTCTTAGTTTTCGCCCGGTCCATATACTTCATGGTTGCGAGATCGAGGCGGATGACGTCGCCGGCTTTGACAAACTGCGGCACCATCACCTCGATGCCGTTCGCGAGCTGAGCAGGTTTATAAGTGCTGTCGGCCTGCTGGTGCGCGGCCGGAGCGGTGTCGGCGATTCTCACCTCGAGAACCGACGGGAACACCACGCTGACGGGCTTTCCTTCCACGAACTCGACGCCTAAAGGCATGCCGGGCTCGAGGAGCGCAGTCTGGGGGCCCGCGAGTTCCCGGCTGACCTCGACCTGCTCGTAAGTCTGCGGATTCATGAACACGCACTGATTGCCGTCGGCGTAGAGATACTCCATCTCCTGCTTTTCGACGGGCAGGGTTTCAAGCTTCAATTCAGCGCGGAAGCTGTGCTCCCAGAAAGTTCCGGTGCCGAGGTTGCGCAAGCGTGCGTGAGCCACTCCACCCATTTTGCCCTGCCCGGGGTGATATTCAGCGGCGACAACTTTGTAATCCTGACCCTCGAACTGGATTACCATGCCGGCCCGCAGTTGCGAAGCGGTGACCATTCGCCCTCCTGTTCACTCCGTGCCCTTGGGCGCAGGACCCGGGTGCGGCGGGTTTCTCTGCGGCTGGTGGAAGAGTTCGCGCCGCGTGGCGGGCTGTACACTGGTGGACTGCGATTGGCGGTAAGGGACTCTGGTCCGCTCGACGGTCCAGGTCCGGATGACATGAGGATGACGTGCTTTATCCATACGATCCTCCCTGCCGACCCATAGTCTACACCCCGGCCGCATGCACGACGGAATTAACCTGTTCCGGTGGTTCCGGAATCTCCCGCGGTGAAATGCCGTGTCGAAGCCGGGCTCTCCTGACCCGTGATCAGCCGGGCGCCGCGGTTGAATGTCAGATAGCTGTAGGCCCACTTGATGAACACCACCAGCCGATTGTCGAAGCCCACCAGGTACATCAGGTGGACGAACAGCCAGACCAGCCACGCGATCAGGCCGGCGATGTGAATGCGCCCGAAGTCGGCCACTGCGGCCGCGCGTCCGATGGTGGCCAGGTTTCCTTTATCCCAGTAGTGAAACGGGGGCATGGTCTTGCCTGCCAGGCGAGCGCGAATGAGGGCGCCGGCATATCCACCCTGCTGGATGGCGACCGGGGCGACGCCGGGGAGCGGTTTGCCGGTTTGATGGCTGAAGTTGGCCAGGTCACCGATCACCAGGATCTCCGGATGCCTGGGAATCGTCAGGTCGGGTTCCACGATCACGCGGCCCGCGCGGTCGAGCGGCACTCCGGTGCGCGCGGCGAGTATGTGGCCCAGGGGCGACGCTTGAACGCCTGCCGCCCAAACCACGGTGCGCGCGGCGACGTGTTGATTTTCGCCAGCGTGACGTATGGTGACGCCGGTTTCATCCACCATGGTCACGGCGGTTTGGGTCATGGTCCGGACGGATAAGTGGGCGAGCGAGCGCTCGGCGTCGTCGGAAAGATCCGGCGGATAAGCGGGCAGCACCCGCTCGCCGGCCTCGACCAGAAGGATATGTGCTGCCGAAGGATCAATATGGCGAAAATCGTCGCGCAGGGTGTCGTTGGCGATCTCGCCCAGCGCGCCGGCCAACTCGACGCCGGTGGGTCCCGCGCCGACCACCACGAAGGTCAGCCATGCGCGCCGGGCTTGTGCGTCGGGTTCGCGCTCTGCTTTTTCGA
>JASHOO010000272.1 GCA_030041035.1 Bryobacteraceae bacterium
TGAGCTGGTTCGCTTCATCGTGGGCGACTATGGCGCGCAGGTTTTAATCGACACGTTGATGCTGAAGCATGAGAATAACGCCTCACTGTCAGACTTAGCTGACCTCCGCGGTGCCAGGTTCGTCACCACCTCCGAAACCGAGGAGGGCCAGCGGCTATGGGAAGGCAAGTTGAAATATCTCACTGGCATGAACGAAATCAAATCTTGCCGCAAATATGAAAACCACGTGACCTTTGCGCCGACCCATACGCTTTTCGTTGATGCCAATCATCGCCCCGTGGTGCGCGGGACCGACCGGGCGATCTGGAACCGGCTGAAGCTCGTTCCGTTCACAGTGACGATTCCTGTTGGAGAGCGGGATAAGAACCTTCGCGAGAAGCTCAAGGTGGAGGCGCCGGGGATATTGGCTTGGCTGGTCCAGGGTTGCTTGGAGTGGCAAAGGCTGGGTCTGAACGATCCGGACGCGGTTCGAAACGCGCACCTTGATTGGCGGGATGAAAGCGAACCGCTGAGGGACTTCATCGGGGATTGCTGCGAACTGCGCTCCGACGCTTCCTGCACCGCTCACGATCTGCGCGATGCGTACGAATTCTGGGCAACCGAGAACGATGTTGATCGACTCATTCCAAAACAGTTCGCGGCTCGACTGAAGAACTTGGGATGTACGCCGGCTCGCGACAAGAGGACACGTCGCTGGATGGGAATCGGGCTGCGGCCGAGCGGTGAGATGACGGGTGACGCCTGATGACGCCAGTTTTCGAAAACTTATTGTTACCCGCGAGGCCTATGTGGACTTTTTGGGAAACTGCCGTCACCAGGCGTCACCTGTCACCGGTCGGGAACTACGCAGGTCTGGTTGAGATTGAGAAGGAGTGCTAATGATTATCAAACATGTATTTCGAAGTGGTAACGATTGCATCGTCCACATCCCGGAGGAATTCTCAGATGGATTCGACCTCACCCATACCGAGTGGGAGCGTTATCCGCCGAGCGTCGAGGACATGAATGAATATCTCTCGGACGTCTATCCAAACAAAGTGATTCCGGCGTTGGAGGCCGTAGCTCGGCGCACGCGAGGGCCCGGATATATTTTTCAGATCGCACCTGGGTGGTGCGTATGGCAGGATTCTAAAATTCAATGATCACGGTCATGCGATCGGTGGTTAGCGCTGTTTGGCCATAAAAGGTGAAGACGATCCGCTTCCGGCCTGACTCACCGTGACCGACTCGTAAGCAGCTTATAGGCCGTTTTCATGGTGGCGCCAGCAGCTCCGGCTGCAATGAAATTGAGGAGGCATCCTTGAGACACTTCACAAAAGAACCCCCAGGTGATGTGGATTTTCGAGCCGTTGTGGGCACGGTGATAGAATCGCGCGCATGTCGTACTGGGACAGGGCACGCCCCTGGGCATCCAGGAGAACTACCAAATTCAATTGGTACAAGGCCATTCCGTCTGCCATTGCCGGCCTGGCACAGGGGGCATTGAAATTCCAGCCGATGAATAGAGCACTAATCGGAATCGGTGTAGCTGTCGCGACATATCTGATTCTTCACGCCGGTGAGTACTTATGGAATCTGCTTGTCCTGGCTCCCAGTGCGCTTGATCACGAAACAGCAACCGAGATATCAGGCCTGAAAGCACGGATTTCGGAGCTCGAACAACGGCCCAAAAAGCAGCCTCATGAAATCGCGAAGCTCGAAGAGATTGCTTCAATTGTCGAATGCGGCGTGGATGAAGCGCTTTGCCGCAATTTTTTGCAGGTGCTGGTTAAAAGGCAAAAGGATGATTATGGACGGTTGCGATTGGAACTCGTTGAGCTCGGAATGTCGTCTGAAGACGTGGTGCGAATCTGCGACCGGTTGGCAAGGACGCCTCTTGTGATACGGAGCAACCCTACACCGCTTCAGCACTATACCGCCATTCAAGTTAATCCAGAGTACAAAGACCTGTTGCTTGAATTTCTTCACGGCGCGTCGTAATCTTTTCCATTTATCAACCCTGTGGATTGACCGGTCCTCAGGGCCTCAGGATACCTGCAAGTTTCTTGGAAACAACAATCCAAGCCCCTTCATTCCGACATCGTCTTCGCCTGACACGGCAAGCGTGATCTGACACCGGATTTAACAGTGCCGACATGTCTACAAGCACCAATTGTTCCTGATTGCTCTCCATTGTGAAACAGTGATCGCCGTCCGATATGCTCTTCACCGTCAACGCAAATTCTCTTGCCAGCCGCCACACAATCCCGCCACAATAATGTCGTGATCGGCAATTTCGCAGTGCTCGGGCATCGCCAGCAAGACCTGATCGACCGGTGGCTGTTGGCCGGCAAATCGGTCCGGTGGGTAGCGTCACAGACTGATCCACCTGTGTCGTTTGGGGCGATACAACGGTACCGGAAAAAGCTCCTCGGCCCGGCGCTCAAGCGCGTGGCTGCAAAGTCTCCCTGGCGTAGCGAATATCCCCGTCACGACCGATGGGGCCGGACAGATTGAGCGGCCGTTACATGCCGTCACAGGCGAATCACTCGCTGATGAACGAGTCACACCATTCATGGAGCGGCTCGAATGGCTCTGGCAGCAGGCTTCCGAGGCGCTGCAGGATGCGCGGGCGGCCATGCGCGTCCACAAGGATCAAAACGGCAAAATCGTGTTCGATGGCCGCGACTTCGCTGCGATCACCACCACGCTCAACCAGGCGCACAGGAACGTTGAGCTTCTTGGCAAGGCAACAGGGGCGTTCACAGATCAACCGAACGTCGACCTCCAGATCGTGACGCCGATCTGTCTCAATGTTTCAGTCGGCGCCGGGTCGGTGCCACTGCCGCAGGCGCAATTCTGTGTCTCGCCAGCTGACGCCGCAGACGCAGACCTCACACCTGACGTTACGAGCAGCGACATCACCGGCCACCAGCCCGACGGCAGCGACCTGTAGTCGGGTTGAGGCGCCCGGCATCCATGGGGCTGTGCCTTTCCTGCCACTGAGCGGCACGCCAAACGCAGACCGTCACGGGAATGCCTCGGTAAATCAGATACATTTCGTCGCACCCAGTTATCCGTGGGTCCGGGTCAAGTGTTCCGATGTAGACCTTACCAACGCCAGCCTGAGCTACTCATATCGCATGGAAATGGCCACTCGCGGGCGAGCGGATCACATCGAACGATCGGGTTATATGTCAAACTGCCGGCTCTGGTACACTCAGCAGGCGGCGTTTGTCGGCCCAACCCTACTCCAGGCCGCAACAACCCGCAGGAGCGAACCTTTCATGAAGTGGACGCTGTTCGTTTTGCTCTTCACCCCGTGGGTTCAGGCTCAGGAAGTAACCGCATTCGTCGATGTGGCTGTCGTCCCTATGGACCGGGCAGGGGTTGTGGAACACCAGACGGTGCTCGTCGCACAGGGCCGGATTCAGCGGATCGCGCCAATACGCTCGGCTCGCATACCTGCGAATGCACGTCGCATTGACGGGCGGAATAAATTTCTGATGCCCGGCCTCGCGGATATGCACGTACACTTCGTCCGAGAGGCGCTTCCGGAACTACCGCCCGCGCTGGCAAACAAAGCCCCCGGCGCGCCTCGGATTCCCGCTTCCGCATCCCCCGATCATGAACGTGAAAATCGCGCGTACGCGTTGATGTTCCTCTCCAATGGCGTAACCACGGTCCGCAACATGTGGGGAAGTCCCACGATCGATGCATTCGCCGCGGAAATTCGCTCCCATGACGTGGCGGGCCCTTTCATCTACTCAACGGGCCCTATTACTGATGGCAATCCCCCCATGTGGTTCAGCAGCCGGGTGGTAGAGACCGCCACGGAAGCAGAGGCTGCAGTTAAGGCGGACAAGCGTGAGGGCTATGTCGCGATTAAGGTATACAGTTTACTGTCCAGCGACGCTTACGCCGCGATCGTCACGGCTGCGCGGAAAGAAGGTCTGCCCGTCGTTGGACATGCTCCCCGCAGTATTGGTCTTGAGGGCGCGATCGCGGCCCGTCAGGATTCGATTGAACATTTGGACGAATTCCTACCGTCCCTTCAGCCCGGTGGTCGGTCTGCACAGCGGAAGCCCTTCGCCGACGCCCTCCGCGACATGGATCCGAGGCGCCTACCTGGCCTTGCGCGCGACATCGCCGCCGCGAGAATCTGGGTTTGTCCGACCATCGTTGTCAGAGACCTTCCCCGCACCGACCCTGTTTGGCGGGAGGAAGCGAGCTTCGTACCTCCGTCTGTGTTCGAACGGTACGCGCGCATGTACCCGAACATTGCGGCGGGCACCGACCCGAGGAGTACACCGCGAGCCCACGAAGTGGATCTCTCGATTGTCGCCGCTCTGCATAACGCAGGAGCCCAATTACTTCTGGGAACGGACACGCCGAAACCGGGCGTGCTGCCGGGTTACTCCCTGCATGACGAACTGGTGAACTTCGTTTCCGCCGGCTTATCGCCATACGAGGCGTTGCGAGCGGGTACGGTGGAAGCGGCCAGATTCCTGGGCCGTTCTTCCGACTTCGGTGTGATTGCCGAGGGCAGACGTGCTGATCTCCTGCTCCTAGAGGCAAACCCGCTCGATGATGTCCGGAATACCTCAAAGATCGCGGGCGTGATGGTAGTAGGTCGCTGGTGGACCGCCGAGGATCTGAGGAAGAGCTTGATCGCTTTGAGGGCGTCGTATTGAAGACCTTAAAGAACCCCAACTTTCCCGCACTATTTTCTCGGAACAAACTCCCATCCCTGATGTAGCGCCGCACCATCTGCACGCTCCTGTGGCCTGTCTGGTTCATGATGCTGCGCTCGGAGGCGCCCGCAATGGCCGCACTTGTCGCGTGCCCGGCCCGCAGGCTGTGCCCGGCATACTTGGCCGCATCCAGGCCCGCGCGCACGGCCAATTTCTTCACCACACGCGCCACGTCAATGCCGGCGAGACGGTCGGCCTGCACTTGCCCGTGCCGATTGATCGAACGGAACAATGGGCCCGTGGCAATGTCGGCCAGTTCCAGCCAGCCCTGGAGAGTGCGGATTGGGCAAGTCCCTGGATTCGATCCATACGGTATACCGATCTTGCGGCCCACTCCGGCCTGATCCACTTTCGATCGGCGCAACGTAATCGTCAGCCCGTCTTTGCCGAAAGCGCAATCCTCTACATCCAGCCCTACCAGCTCACTCCGCCGGAACGCGCCCGCGTATCCGAGCAGAATCAGAGCCCGATCCCGCGCGCCAATGATGCCGGAATCCGCCGCATCAATCATCGCCCGGATATCGTCCATCAATGTAGGCGCCTTCTGGCACGCGGCAGTTCCCTTCATGCGCCGGATGCCTTTCATGGTGTTCGCCACGATCGGGCTATGGGTAGGTGATTCCAGCCCTACCGCCTTGTGTGCCTCTGCGATCGCATTCAATCGGCGCTGTATGCTACCCACCTTCAGGTGACCCGCACACTCCGCGATATACGCCGCGACGGTTTCGGCCCTCGCCGGCAGCGGGCCCAGCCCATGTACCTCGCACCACCCACAGAAGTCGCGCCAGTCGCTCTGATAGCCCCGTAGCGTGTTCTCAGCCTTGGATGCCCGGATGAATTCGCGCACCTGATCGAGCGGAGGCAATGCTGCCGGCGAGGGAACCGCAGGGAGCGGAACCATGTCCGCCCCCTCTTCCCCGTTACACAGCGTCGGGCTGATTATCTCAGCCGCGGGCATCATGCGCGCACCCCCGCTGCCTTTCGCTGCTCTGCATCAGTGAGGAAACGCCACCGCTCGCCATCCCACAGCGCGCGTTGTACGTAGATCGAGCCCCACATGTAAAAGCTAGTGGGGCCCTGGGCGTTGGCCTTGAGCCACGCAACAGCCTCTTTGTAATTCGGCCAGCGGATCATGCTGCCACCTCCGCCATGCGGGATGCCGCCTGAATCAGGTAATCCGTGGCCTGTTGCGCCTTGGATGCCACCGTGAAGATGGCCCGTCGGTCAGCCTTTAGCACGCGGAGTAATCATCCGCAGGGAATAATGTGAAGGAAGCGTTGGCTTTGGCCCGCAGCGAAGTGTGCTGGTTCGTCTGCAGCACGACTTCAGCCGGGATGTGCTGCGCATGATCAAG
>JASHOO010000273.1 GCA_030041035.1 Bryobacteraceae bacterium
TCGCAACTGTTCGGGCTCGAGTCCTACGATCCGATGACGCTCGCTCTGGCGACGGTGACGCTGGGGGCAGCGTCGGCCGCGGCTGGTTACATTCCGGCGTTGCGGGCGACGCGCGTGGATCCGGTGGTGGCGCTGAGGTACGAGTAAATGACCGGGATGTTCTCGAGCATCCGGTACGCGGTTCGTGCGTTCCGGCGCAATCCTTTATTTACGACGGTGGCGGTGGTTTCGCTGGCGCTGGGGATCGGTGCAAACACGGCGGTATTCACGCTACTGGACCAGCTTGTGCTGCGCCTCTTGCCGGTGAAGGAACCGGAGCGGCTGGTGATGATCTGGCCGACGGGGCCGGCGATGGGCGGCGAGGATGGCGAGCGCGCTTCTTCCTATCCCATGTGCGAGGAGTTTCAGCGGAGAGCGAGCGCATTCGACTTCGTATTCTGCCGCTACGACCAGCAGGTAGCGGTAGGGTTTCACGGCGGCACGGAGCGGGCAGATAGCGAGCTGGTGTCGGGCAATTATTTTCAGGCGCTGGGCGTTCGACCGGCGCTCGGACGGGTGTTTTCGCCGGAAGCTGACGACCGGATCTACAAGGGACATCCATCGGTCGTGGTGAGTTACCGGTACTGGGTGAGCCGGTTCGCGGGCGATTCGAAGATTGTCGGCGAGAAGATTCTGGTAAACCAGCATCCGATGGATGTCGTGGGTGTGGCTGCGCCGGGGTTCGCGGGGCTGGATCCGGCGGCATCGCCGCAATTCTGGGTGCCGATCCAAATGGAGCCGCTGATGATACCGGGGCAAGACGCCCTGGGAGACCGGCGCGAGCACTGGGTGCAGATTTTCGCGCGCTTGAAACCGGGCTACACGGTGAAATCGGCACGCGCGTCGTTGCAGCCGCTGTTTCACCAGATCCTCGAGCGTGAGGCCCAGGAACCCGCGTTGCGCCAAATATCGAAATATGACCGGCTGCGTTTTCTGAGGCGCACCATTGAGGTCGAGACGGCGGCGACGGGTTACTCGGAGATGCGCGAGCGCTACTCGACGGCGCTGGTGGTGCTCATGTCGATGGCGGGACTGATTCTATTGGTCGCGTGCTCGAATGTGGCGAGCCTGCTGATTGCCAGGGGAGTGGCGCGGCAAAGGGAGATCGCGGTGCGGCTGGCGATGGGAGCGAGCCGTAAAACACTGATGGCCCATCTGCTGGTGGAAAGCATGCTGCTGTCGCTGGCAGGGGCGGGACTGGGAGTGCTGCTGGCCGGATGGGCGACGCGGGGGTTACTTGCCATGCTGCCAGGAGGCGGGACAACGCTATTGCTGCGGGCGGAGCCGGATCTGCGCATCCTGATGTTCAGTGTGGCGGTCGCGGTGGCGACGGGGGTGCTGTTCGGACTGGCGCCGGCGGTGACGGCGACGAAGCTCGACTTGTTCGCAGCGCTGAAAGAGGCAGCGGGAGCAGTGGTAGGAAGCGGCGGATCGGCGAGGTTGCGGAAGGCACTCGTGACTGCGCAGGTGGCGCTCTCGTTTCTTCTGCTGGCGGGAGCGGGACTGTTCACCAGAACATTAATCAATCTGAAGAATACCCCGACGGGGTTCCGGAGTATTGGCGAGCTGGTGACGTTTCAGGTGGACGCGGGAAAACTCGGCTATCCGGCGCCGCGAGTCCGCCAGTTTTATGGGGATCTGTTGGGGGACATTCGTGGCATTCCCGGAGTGCGGTCGGCCGGGTATGCCGTGGTCCCGGTACTTCAGAACGATTTTTGGGGTTGGCCTATTTCCGTGGAGGGGCATCAGGCGAAGGACGGCGAAAACATGCAGGCGCACGTGAACATCATTTCGCCGGGTTATTTCCGGACGATGGGCGCGCGGATTCTGGCGGGGCGGGATTTCAACGAACAGGACCGGTTCAATGACAGCAATGTGAAGGAGATGCCCTCGGTGGCCATTGTGAACCGGGCGTTTGCCGAACATTTCTTCGGGAAGACCGACTGTGTGGGGCGGCGTATTGGCAGCGGGAGCGAGAGCGACAAACTGACGATTCGGATTGTGGGAGTGGTCGAAAACTCGTTGTACGAGGGCCCGCGTGCAGGCGTGCCGCGCCAGGTATTCTATGCGCATTTCCAGGCGCCGGTGCCGCTGCGGGCCTACTTTTATGTGCGCATGAGTGGAAGTGCGGCCGCGATTTTTCCCGTATTGCGGCGAACGGTGGCACGGCTGGATCCTTCGATGCCGGTGGATGACATGAAGACGCTGGCCGCTCAGTTGGATGAGTCGCTGAGCACGGAGCGACTGATCGCAGCGCTGTCGGTGGTATTCGGGGTGCTGGCGACGGTGCTGGCGGCGTTGGGGCTTTACGGCGTGATGGCATTTGTGGTGATGCGGCGCACGCGGGAGATCGGGCTGCGCATGGCACTGGGCGCGGCACGTTCGGAGGTACTGTGGGTGGTGCTGCGCGAGGTTCTCACGCTGGTGGGAGCCGGGCTCGCGGCGGGCGTTCCGGCGGCGCTCCTGTTGAGCCGTTACGTGGCGTCGCAACTGTTCGGCGTGACGCCGACGGATGTGTGGACCTGCGCAGCGGCGACGGCGGTTTTGGGCTTCGTGGGAGCGGTTTCGGCCTTCGTGCCGGCGCGGCGGGCAGGTGCGATTGATCCGGTTACGGCGCTGAGATACGAGTAAACTGGCCGTGACACGAACCTGTCAGCATCTATGTGCGGGGCTCCGTCTGGTGACCGCGCTTGCGTTCCTCGCCGCCGCCCTGAGCGCTCAGACGCCAGAGCAACTGGATCTGACCGCTGTGGGTCGGGATCCGCGGTGGAGGGTCGCTAACCGCACGGCATCCGTTGTGGAGGCGAAGGGAAAGCGCGCGCTGAAGCTCAGCGACGGCCCAGGCAATGGTCTGGTGTGGCTTGATGGCTATGACTTCGCGGATGGAGCGATCGATATCGACATCCTGGGGCGCAGCCAGCCTGTGCAGGGGAGCTTTGTCGGAGTTGCGTTCCGCGTGGTGGATGGGGAAACGCACGACGCAGTGTACTTCAGGCCATTCAACTTTCGCGCGGCAGACCCGGAGCGCCACAACCACGCAGTGCAATACGTGTCTGACCCGAAGTGGCCGTGGGACCGTCTGCGCTCGGAACATCCCGGCGAGTACGAGCGGGCGATCGTTCCGGAACCCGATGGCGATGAGTGGTTTCACGCGCGCATCGTTGTCGAACGACCGAAGGTGAGGGTCTTCGTAAACGGCGCAAGCACGCCCTGCCTTGTTGTCCAAGAACTCAGTGACCGGGCCCACGGATTTCTCGGGGTGTGGGTGGGGAATGGGTCGGGGGGATATTTCGCAAATCTGCAAGTGGCGCGGTCGCGGTAGCTCGTGGGAGCGGAGAGCCGGCGGGCGACGCGTACGCCTATCATTCCGCCGCGCCGGCCTTTTTGAGCAACTGGGCGGAGGCGGTGTGGCTGTTCTTGAGGGCCAAGTAGAGAGCGGTACGGTTGTCGTTGTCCTTGGCGTTGATGTCGGCGTGGGCGCGCAGGAGAAGCTGCACGTTGGCGGGCCGCTCGGTGCTGGTGAGAACGGCATTGGTAAGAACGGAATGGCCGGCGGCGTCGCGGGCATTTACGTCGGCGCCTGCGGAGATGAGCAGCGCGGCGGCATCCGGATCGGGGAGGGCCACGGCGAACATCAGGGGCGTCTGATCAAAGCGGTTGCGGGCGTTAGGATCGGCACCCTTGGCCAGCAGATCGCGCATCATGGCCAGATCGCCGTATTGCGCGGCGTGCATCAGGGGCGTGCGGCCCTCGCTATCGCGCGCGTTTACATCGGGATCCTGTTCCAGGAGCAGTTCCAGCGCCCCAGGGTGGCGAGCCCAGACAGCCGCTTCAACGGCGGTCCAGCCGAGGTTGTCGGCGGCGTTGACGTCTGTGCCCGCGGAAATCAGCTCTTTGATGGCATCCATACGGCCCATATAGGCGGCCCACATCAGGGCGGTTTTGCCGTCCTTATCGCGGCCGTTAGCGATGGCGCCTTTGCTGAGCGCCAGCTCAATGCCGGCAGCACTTCCCACCTTGGCCGCGCTCATGAGCGCCGATTGCTCGGGGGTGAACATCGCCGGCGTGGCAAGCGGCTGCGCTGCGCGGGGATCCGGGATGTGCTGCGGCGAACGGCCGGCGGAGGGGGTGAGCATAGTGGGCATCGGGGCAGTTTCGGTGTCGGGTTTCGGAGGGTCGTCGCGCTTGAGGGCGGCGCAGAGCACGTAACCGCGTTGGGGCGCGGCGAGGGCACACCATTCGCCTTCCCCGGTTACCACGGAGTAATCGACGGCGAGGGCGTCACCTTTCGTGAGGCGCTTCAGGATGGTGCCGGCGCTCGAGGTTTCGGAATATACGGGAGCCGAGTCGTCACTTACGGTGGCGCCGCCGCTGGCGGGCAATTCGGCCGCGCAGCCTAGCAGAACGACAGTCGCGAGCGCCAGGGGGAGACGGATGAATAATGTCGACACCTTTATATGGATCGTAGCCTGGATTCCCGGCAAAGGGCAGTTCCCGGAGGTTAGTGACTCGCCGTTAACCCGGGGGAGTAGGGTTAAACTGCGGAGATTTCAACGGGTTGCCTGACACTCCTTTGCAGATGGAAGAGCCATTCCCACCTGATGGCGGCCGCACGGAGCCAGCCGCAGGCGCTCCTGAGCGCGAGATGGAGGCGCTTTTGCGCACATACCCGGGGCTCGAGGACCTGGAACCTTACTGTATCGAGTGGGAATTCATCTGGCCGATGTAAGAGTGAGCCAGCACCCTAAAGCAAATCACCGAGGCCTCCGATATTCAGGGCATGAGCTTGTTCCAATGGAGCGAGGCCTACAGCGTTGGCTACCCTGACATCGATAGTCAGCATAAACGATTGTTCCAACTCGCCGAACAATTACACGCCGCGATGACGGCCGGAAAAGGCAAACAGGTCTTGAGCACGACGCTTGGCAACCTGATCGCTTATACCAAGCGGCATTTCGCTGACGAGGAGATACTGATGCAAACCCATCGCTATCCCTCTTTCCAGCAACACAAAGCCCAGCATCAGGCACTAACGGAAAAGGTAGTGCAGTTCCAAAGGTCGTTCGACTCGGGCCAAGCCACTCTGACGGTGGAACTGCTAAAGTTTCTCAGCAACTGGCTCACTCACCATATTGGCGAGGTGGATAAAAAGGTCGGCGACTACTTAAGGCAGCAGACTCATTGAGGCTGGCTGAGATATGGGCGCCGGCGACATCCCCGCGATCACCTAAGATATGGGCCTGTTCCACTGGGATAACAGTTACAGCGTTGGTTACGCGGAAATCGACAACCAACACAAAAGGTGGTTTCAACTCGCCCACGAAGTGCACTCAGCCGTGGTAACGGGCAAGGGGAAGGAAGTACTGGGGCCAACTCTAGCCAGTTTCACAGCCTACACAAAAGGACACTTTGCCAGTGAAGAGCGGCTGATGCTGACTAATGGTTATCCGGACTTTCAGGAACACCAAGATGAACATGAGGCGCTCACACAAAAATTGCTCCAGGCGCAGCATGATCTGGAGAACGGGCGGGCAACCGTAACCCTGGAATTTCTCAAATTTCTGAAAGTCTGGCTGGGGCATCACATCAATGTTGTGGACAGCAGACTGGGCGCCTATTTGAACGAAAAAGGCCGCTGAGGCCGAGGTTCAAAAGTGCTGTCGCAGTTCTACGAAGTTCTTGAGCACCAGCAGACGGCTGTTCACGCTCTGAATCTCTTCGCACTCCAGCCCCCAGGTGCGCGGATGAGGCACATAAACGGCGTTCAGGCCCGCGGCAAGCGCCGGGTTGATATCTGATTTCGGGCTGTTCCCCACCATCCAGGTCCGCACTCTATCGAGCCCGCGCTCCCGCGCCAGGTTGGCGTAAGCTTCCGCATCTTTTTCGC
>JASHOO010000274.1 GCA_030041035.1 Bryobacteraceae bacterium
GGAATCGGGAAATCGGTCCGGGCCTCGCGCAACAACTGGTAAAATTCCGCGCGGGAAGGTGCAGCGAGGCCTTGCGCCGATTCATCCAATAACAACAGGCGCGGCGCAGCTATGAGAGCCCGTGCCATGGAGCAGCGTTGCTTCTCGCTTGTGGAGGCCTCACGCGGACGGCGTCCTGCCACATCGGCCAGTCGAAAGCGATCGATCATTTCCTTCACGCGCCGATGCCGTTCGAGCCTGGGCAGATGGCCGGCCGCGAAAATCAGGTTCTCGCGCAGGTTCATGTGCGGAAACAGGGCCTGGTTCTGCAAAACATAGCCGCAGTTTCGCTGCTGCGGCTTCAGGTCCACGCGCGAATCCGCGTCAAACAGGATGCGGTCATCGAGCATAATCCGGCCGGACTCCGGCCGAGCAAAGCCGGCGATTGTGTCGAAGGTGAGCGTCTTTCCGGCACCTGCTGTTCCAAACAACGCGGTGACGCCGGAGCCGGCTTGAAACTCAATATCCAGGGAGAATCCCGCCGAGTCCTGCCGCGGCACAACACGCTTGAATATCCGGACTTCGATCATTCGGTCACCGGCCGCTCGTCAAGCCGATTGGCTCCATACACGATGGCGATCACTACCGCGGACAGCACGAGTACGAACAGGCGAGCTGCGAGTGTGTCGCCGCTCTGGAGCGCGTCGTATATTCCCACGGCGGCAGTCTGCGTTTTGCCTGGCAGGTTGCCGGCGATCATCAAGGTGACACCGAAATCGCCCAGCGCTCGAGCGAATGCAGTGAGGCTGGCGCCGGCAACCACGCGACGCGAAAGCGGCAAGGTCACTCGCCAAAATACCCTCCATTCCGATGCCCCGAGCGAACGCGCCGCTTTCTCGTGATTGGTTCCGGCGGTTTCAAACGCCGCGCGCGCCGACTTTGTCAACAGTGGTATCGCATGCAGCGTGGAAGCCAGCACCGCCGCCTGCCAGGTAAAGACCAATGGCTCTCCGACGACCGACTCGTACAGCCGGCCCAACGGGCTGGAGCGGCCCAGCAGCACCAGCAGATAATAGCCCAGCACCGTCGGCGGCAGAACCAGCGGCAGCGTCACCACGGCATCCAAAAGTCCCTTGCCGCGAAACTTGCGCTGCGCCAGCAGGTACGCGATCCACAGCCCAACAACGATCGAGATCAACGTGGCCAGCGCCGCGACGCGCAGGCTGAGCCAGAGCGGAAACCAGTTGGCATGCATGAGGGAACTCAATTATATCCGCCGGAACCTGGCGCTGAAATGCCGCAGAAACGGAGGCTCGGACTCGATGGCGAGCCCGCAAATGTGCGCGCGGTAGTCGTTGACTTCCAGAATCGCTTCCACCACGTAGTCCATATGGCTCTGCGTGTATACACGCCGCGGGATGGCGAGCCGCAGCAACTCGTGCTTGGCGTTCGCGCCGAACATCACCGAGCCGATTTCCACAGATCGGATGCCCGCGTGCCGGTAAAGCTCCACGGCCAGAGCCTGCGCGGGAAACTGGTGTTTCGGAACATGCGGCAACATACGCGCCGCGTCGATGTAGATGGCGTGGCCACCGGGTGGCTCGACGATGGGGACGCCGTGATCGGCGATGTGGCGTCCCAGGTAGCCCGTAGAAGCGATGCGGTACCGCAGATAGTCCGGATGCAAAACTTCTTCGAGGCCCACCGCGATCGCTTCCAGATCGCGTCCCGCGAGGCCGCCGTAGGTCGGGAACCCTTCGGTGAGAATCAGCAGGTTGGTCTCCTGCACCGCCAGCCGGTCGTCATTGGTGCATAACAGGCCGCCGATATTGGCGAAAGCATCCTTCTTCGCAGAGAAGGTGCAGCCATCGGCGTACGAAAACATTTTCTGCGCGATCTGCTTTGGCGTCCACTCCGCGTAACCCGGCTCACGCTGCGCGATGAACCAGGCGTTTTCGGCGAACCGGCACGCATCGAGGTAGAGCGGAATTCCGTGGCGCGAAGCGACCTCTTTCACGGCGGCGATGTTGGCCATGGAAACCGGCTGGCCGCCCCCGGAGTTATCGGTGACTGTGATCATCACGAGAGGAATGTTGGCCGCGCCTTCGGCGGCAATCAGCCGCTCCAGCGCCTGCACGTCCATGTTGCCTTTGAAATCGAGGCGCGCCTGGGTGTCCGCAGCTTCGGGCGTGAGCAGGTCGACCGCGCGCGCGCCCGCAAACTCGATATTTGCCCGTGTGGTGTCAAAGTGCGTGTTGTTCGGGATCACCTGGCCTTTACGGCAAAGCACAGTAAACAGGATGCGCTCCGCGGCCCGTCCCTGGTGCGTCGGAATCACGTGGCGTAAGCCGGTGAGGTCGCGCACCACCCGTTCCATGCGGTAAAAGCTCTCGCTGCCCGCATAGGATTCATCGCCGCGCATCATGGCGGCCCACTGCTCAGTGGACATCGCACTTGTGCCGGAATCGGTGAGCAGGTCGATCAGAATATTTTTCGCATCGATCAGGAACAGGTTATAACCCGCCGCATTGAGGAGTTGTTCGCGTTCCTCGGACGTGGTCTGCCGGATCGGCTCCACACTCTTGATCCGGAATGGCTCAATGATGGTTTGCATTCAGGCTTCGACCTCCATCTTCGCCAACGCTGCCTTACCGCTCTGCCATTTTACGAGCGCGACGCCCGCGAAGATAATCGCCCCGGCTATGCCTTCGCGAAATCCGAAAGGCTCACGGTAAAACATCCAGCCCAGCGCCACCGCCACCACCGAGTTGATGTAGGAGTAGATGGAGACGACGGCTACCGGCAGCCGGTCAAGCGCGTATATATATGCGCTGTAGCCGACAATCGATCCGAAAATCACCAGGTAGAAGAGCGCGGTAACGCCGAGCATGCTCCAGTGGATTTGATGGCTGCTGACGAACACCGCGAAGGGTAATGTTGCAAGTCCTGCGGCCAACTGCTGCACGGCGCCTACAACGCTGGGATGCACGCTCCCTTTGCGGCGGCGCTGGTAAATCGATCCAAAACACCAGGAAACAATGCCTACCTGCAGGATGAGAAAGCCGTCAAACGCCCTGCGGCTGAACTCGCCTGCGCCCATGCCGCCCGAGACCAGCAAGCCCACGCCCACGCAGCCGATCATCATGCCGAGGATGGTGGGCGGATGGAGCCGCTCGCCGCCCGGCATCAGCGCTTCAATTCCCACCAGCCAGAAGGGAGAGAGGCAGTTGATCAGGCCTGCCATGCCGCTCGGCACGCGCAGCTCCGCAAACGTCAGGCAGCCGTTGCCGATCCCCAGAATCAGAACTCCGCTCAAGACCGCGTGCCACAATTCGGCTCCGCGGGGCAGGCGTGCGGAACGCGCGGAAACCGCAGCCAGCATCATGCTTCCGGAAATCAGAAAGCGGGACGCAACCAGCACCAGCGGCGGGAACGCCTCGAGGCTCATGCGGATTCCGAGGTACGTCGTCCCCCAAAAAAAGCAGACCGCCGCCAGCGCCAGATATGCTCGAAGTGCTGGAGAAACGGACAAGTTTCAGGGTAGCATCGCGCTCTCCGCTAGAATGAAGGTTTGATCGTCACGCTTACCGTAAACCCTGCCATTGATCGCACCATCACCGTGGATCGGCTGGTCTTCGAGGATCGGGCGTACATCACGTCGAGTCACGAGTCCGCAGGCGGGCGAGGCATTAACGCGTCCTGCGTGATCCATAGCTTCGGCGGCCAGACCATGGCCATTGTGCCGGCCGGCGGAAAATCCGGCACGCACTTCGAAGATCTGGTTAAGTCCAGCGGATTCGAGCTGGTTGTGGTTCCAGTGAACCGCGGTGTGCGCCACAATCTGATCCTCACGGATAAGCAGGGTCTGACGATCAAGCTGAATGAGCCCGGTGCATCTTTGGAGAAGGCCGAGCTTGCACGCCTGGAAAAGGAAATTCGCACCAGACTGGACAACGCAAGCTGGCTCTTGCTTTGCGGCAGCCTGCCGCCGGGCGTGCCCGCCCAGTTCTACGCGCAACTGATCAAGGTGGCCCGCAAACGTGGCGTGAAAACACTGCTGGATGCCGATGGCGACGCGCTCGAAGTGGGCATTGCGGCCAAGCCGACCGTAGTCAAACCCAACCTGCAGGAAGCGGAGCGGTTGCTGAAGAGCGCTTTGCTGACTCGCACCCACTTCGTGCACGCGGTGGAACGCATCCAGAAGATGGGTGCGGAGTCGGTGATTCTTTCGCTAGGAAGCCAGGGCGCGGTCGGCGCCTTTGATCATCAGATGATGGAGGTAATTCCGCCGCGCGTGGACGCCATTGCCCCGATCGGTGCCGGCGATGCTCTGGCGGCCGCATTTGCCTGGTCCATGGAGCGGAATGACGATTTCCGCCATGCCATTCGCTGGGGGGTCGCGGCCGGAACAGCTTCCGCCCGTTTGCCGGGGATGAGCTTCGCCGGCCTTGCCCAAACCGAGGAAATCTATAAACAGGTAGACCTCCGGCAGGTGGAGTGAAGCATGAGGCCGGCCGAACTCGCTCCCAAATCTGCCGAATCGAAACACGAGAGCCTCGTTCGCTCGGCCGGTGTGGTTTCGGCTTCCGTTTTCCTGAGCCGCATCACCGGCCTCATCCGCGAGATCGCGATGGCACGGTTGTTCGGCGCAGGAGAGGTCTACGACGCTTTTTTGCTGGGCTTCCGCATTCCCAATCTGACGCGCGACCTGTTTGCCGAAGGTGCGCTCTCGTCGGCTTTCGTCCCCATCTTCACGAAATACCTCTCGACGAAAGGCAAAGCCGAAGCCGCCGAGCTCTCTAACCTGGTGGCGACGGCGCTCCTGTTCGTCGTGGGCATTCTGTGCGTGCTGGGCATGATCTTCAGCCCGGTGCTCGTTCACGTGTTGGCCCCGGGTTTCACGGATGTCCCCGGGAAGTTCGAGTTGGCCGTCAAGCTTACCCGCATCATGTTTCCGTTCCTGCTAATGGTGGCGCTGGCCGCGCAGGCCATGGGTGTTCTGAACGCCTGCAATCAATTCGGCGTTCCGGCCACATCCTCGACGTTTTTCAATCTCGGCTCGCTGGGATTCGGTCTGACCCTGGGTTTCCTGATTGGAAAACGCATTGGGATCAGTCCCATCGAAGGGATGGCCTACGGTGTGGTGATCGGCGGTGCCTTACAGTTACTCTGGCAGGTTCCCAGCCTGGTGCGTTCCGGCTTCGTCTTCCGCCCGAGAATCAACCTGTCCCATCCGGGTTTACGCAATATGTTCCAACTGATGGGACCCGCTATCGTCGGCAACGCATCGGTGCAGGTGAATGTCATGGTCAATACCAACTTCGCCTCCAGCATTACCGACGCGGCGGGTCACGTCATCAACGGACCGGTAAGCTGGCTGGGTTACGCTTTCCGCTTCATGCAGCTGCCCCTGGGCCTGTTCGGCGTGGCCATCGCCTCTGCGACTCTGCCGTCGGTATCCCGCAGCGCCGCTACCGGCGATATGGCGGAGTTTCGCGAGACGCTCGCCAGATCACTCGGCATGATTTTCCTACTGACCATCCCGTCCTCGGTGGGCCTGGCGGTGCTGGGCGACAGCATGATCGCAGCCGTTTATCAGGGCGGGAAGTTTCGCGCCTATGACACGCACCAGACGGCTCTGGCGCTCTCCTGTTATGCCATTGGCCTCGCTGGCTACGCCGCGATCAAAGTGCTCGCGCCGGCCTTCTACGCGCTCAACGACGCCCGCACGCCCATGCTGGTGAGCCTGGCATCCATCCTGGTCAACATCGTTGCGGCATCCAGTATGGTTAAGCTCGCCGGGCTCGGGCACGCCGGCCTGGCTCTCTCCACATCGCTCGTCGCCTTGTTCGGCTCCATCGTGCTGTACGATTTGATTCGCCGCCGCGTGGGCAGGATGGACGGGCGCCGATTGTCCGCCGCATTTTTGAAGATCTCGGCGGCCTCCGCCCTGATGGGAGCGGCTTGCATGCTCTCCAGTCACCTGGTTCGACACTGGCTGGGCGTGTCCCGCCTGGCCCGCGTGGCCGATCTCGCAATCTCTGTTCCTGTGGGACTGATAATTTTTCTTTTCGCGGCGAAGTTGTTGCGATTGCCTGAGCTAGAGGCTGCCCGCCGTGCTTTGATCATCCCTTTATCTCGTCGGCTCGGATTGGGGCGTGCTAATCTAAATTAGAGGATGCTCCCCGACTTAAAGTTGGCGATCCGGTTGCAGGATGTTGACAACCGGGTTGCTGAGCTGACCAGAGAGATTTCGGCTCTTCCCAAGCACACCGCGCAAATCGAAAAGAAGCTGGAGTCACACGAGCGCAAGCTGGAAGCGGATCGCGCTGCACTGACGGCCAATCAGAAGGACCGCAAGCGGTTCGAAAGCGAGATCCAGACACACCAGCAGAAAATTTCCAAGCTCAAGGATCAGATGCTGGAGGCGAAGACTAACGACCAGTATCGTGCCTTTCAGAACGAGATCGAATATTGCGAAAAAGAAATTCGCCGCTCCGAAGACGGAATTCTCGAGCTGATGGGTGCTTCCGAACCCCTGGAGCGCAACGTCAAGGGCGCCGAAACTGCTCTCAAGCAGGAAAAGGCGCAAGTAGAACGGGAAAAGCAGCAGGCACGCGAACGCACCGCGGGAGATCAGCGCGAGTTGGATGAATTGCAGGCGGAACGCCGCAAGATCGCGGCCGAGATGACGCCGGGCGTGCTCGCGGCTTACGAGCGAGTACGTAAATTGCGGCGCGGTGTCGCGGTCGCGGAAGCCGTCGACGGTCGCTGTTCGCAATGCCACATGTCGTTGCGGCTTCAGTTCTTCCAGGACTTGAAACGCGGTGAGCAGGTGATGCACTGCGAAAGCTGCAGTCGCATTATGTTCTACAATCCTCCCCAGACCATCGAGAACCTCACCGGAGAGGCGGCTCCGGCGGCGCAGGGTTAACGGTTTTTACGAGATCTTGCCATCGGCGCTGAGGTAAACCTGCCGGTGCTCATGAAACGCCAGATTCGCCAGGTGCGGTCCGGCCACGGCGCTGGCCCCTACCTCAACCGGCGCATTCGGCTCCTGGCGTGACTTCACGCAATCCAGAAAATTCTGTATGTGCGATTCAATCGGGACGGCCGCATCCAGCCGCTGCACCGGCTCGCGATTGTCTTTCCACGGCTCGGTCCAGATGCGGAAGCCGGCCTCGTCGATGATCATTGTGCCCTTGTCGCCCTGAAACTGAATCGACCACCCGTTCTCGTACGAATTGGCGTAGTTCAGCGTCCAGGTGGCCATGAAGCCGGGGTATTCGAAGACCGCGCAAAACACGTCCGGCGTCTCGGAGCCGATCATCTTCGCCACCTGCCCATACGAAATCGCCGAGCGCGGCGGCCCGACATTGGTGAACCACTGCACCACGTCCATTAAGTGCGTTCCCTGGTCGGTCATATTGCCGCCCGAGTAGTCCCAGAAATACCGCCAGTAGCGGAACCGCATAGGTTCCATCACGTGATCCCGTGCCGGCCCCAGGAAGCGCTGCCAATCGAGCTTTCCGGCAAGCGGCGAGTTATCCAGCTCTTTCGCGACATTCCAGTTCCACTGCGGCTTCACCATGGTGATCTTGCCCAGAATCCCGCTATCCACTAGCTGCTTGCCCTTGATGACCGGCTCCGCACTCCGCCTTTGCATGCCCACCTGCACGATCTGCTTCGTGCGCCGCACTGCCTCCACGATCTTGGCGCTCTCCTCGAGCGAATGCGACATCGGCTTTTCCAGGTAGACGTCCTTGCCGGCATCCAGCGCGGCGAGCAGGCACGGGTAGTGCTGGTGATCGGGCGTCGCAATCACTACGGCGTCAATCCCGCTCTGCCGCAGCAGTTCGTGATAGTCGCTATAGCTCTTGGCCTCCGGCGCATCGGCCTGTGCCTTTTCGAGATTGGGCTCGTATACATCGCTCACGGCTGCGCACTGCGCGCCCAGCTTCTGGAAATTCCTGCTCAGAAAGCGTCCACGCCCGCCGGTGCCGATCACGCCATACGAAAGCCGGTCGTTGGCGCCCCAGGCCGGGCGTGGGACAAACATCGGGCCGGTTGCCAGAGCCAGTGACTGTTGAATGAACCTGCGGCGGTCCTGTTCCATGCGGCGACTCCTTTCTTTGCGGTTTACTATACCGCAAAGGCGCCGCTCGTCAGAACCGCGGGAGGAATCTAATTGGTGTGCGGTGGAGCGCCGAGCGTCGGCGCCGCACTCGGCGTGGTTCCCGAAGCGCCCGAGAAGAACTGGTCATTCTTGAACTGGATGTTCAGGCTTTTCGTGGTCGTTTCAAACCATTCCTTCAGCTTGATATTCTGCAGGTCGTTGAAGATCTGATCCCGCACCTCGGCGAACGGCTTTGTGGTAACGGCTTCGCCCCGGAAAACGTAGAACCCTGTAGGCTGGCGCACGGGGTCGCTGATCTCGCCCGGCTTCAATGCCAGTGCCACACTACGGATCGACTCCGGCAAATTGTCGGAACGCGACATCATCAGGTCGCCGTCTTTTGCCTTTGTCGTCGCGTCCTCGGAGTTCTCCTTCACCAGCTTCACGAAATCGGCGCCGGCCTTGGCTTCTTTTACGAGCTGCTCGGCTTTGGCCTTCGCCTCTTCCTCGCTCAGACGTTTCTTTCCATCAGCCCCCGTACCGGGCGAGCCGCTAAACGAAATATAGATGAGTTTGACCGTCACCTGCTCGTATTGGCCTTTGTGCTGGTCGTAATAGGCCTGCTGCTCCTCGGTGCGGACCGGAAATGACTGCGCGATTTTCTGCACCTCGGCCTGCGTGAGCATGTTCCGGGTGTAGTATTCAATCGCTTCCTTATACGGGCTTGTTTCGCCCAGTTTGTCCTTTTCGGCCATCTCACTCAGTTTCAGCATCAGCACGTACTGCTCGACAAGCTGCTTACGATTTCGCAAGGCGTTTTGCTTCTGCTGCGGTGCTAAGACGTTAAGAAACTTTTCGATCTCGCCGTAGGTCAGTTTCTTACCATCGCCGTACTCGGCGATCACGGTGTCAGGAGCTGGCGGCGCCGGATTGGCCGGTGGAGCCTGTGTCTGGGCCAGACCGATGGCGGCCCACAAAAACGTCGCAATACCAACTGATTTCATGCGGATGAAGCCTTTAGATTTGAGATAACTCGTTTCAGTTTATCACGCGGGATTTCAACGGCATGCCATCGAACCGGATGGAGGCTCTCGGCCCCTGGCTAGGGCTTGGCAGCGGCGTTCGGCGCTGCCACCAGGGTTCGCAGCTCGCCAACAATGACGCTCATAGCCTGATCCAGATTCTTGTCGCGATTTCCTTTCAGCATGGCTGCCTGCGCGTACTCAACGAAGGTCCATAGCAGGACGTTGGTTTTCGGATCGCGTATGGACAATCGAAGATGCCCGGTTTCTGGCAGCCCCGGGCTGCCGTTGATCGTAAAGCCGATTTCGAAGATCAGATCGGCATCTGCGGGAGAGGACACCAGTTCATATCGCCCCCATTTCTGGATCGCCGCGTAAAGCTGGTTGTAAACTCTGTCGGAGCTTCCACTGAGCACCTGTCCGATGAGTCCAACATTCAGATTTTCTTCGCCCGCGTTGGAAATGAAAACCTTCCTCCCGTTGAGGACCTGTGCGGGCACCGGAGCTGGAGGAACCGGCGGCGATTTCTGTGGCGGCGCTCCCAAAATCGCAATTTCGGCGAGAAGCGTGGCGATGATCAGAAACGAAACCAGCAGTCTCATATATGTTTTCCCTATCTATTCGTGGCGCAGTGCCTCCACCGGATCGAGGCGCGCCGCCTTGTATGCCGGCCAAATGCCAAAGAACAATCCGACGCCCACCGACATCAGGATGCCGAGCGCCGACGCCCATATGGGCACACTGGCGGGCAGAGACTCGAACACCGTGCGGGTGATCAGCGAGATGATCCAGCCGAACAGGATCCCGGCCACGCCGCCAAAGCCGGTCAGGACCGAGGCCTCCAGCAGGAACTGCACGATAATGTCGCGCCTTTTGGCGCCCACGGCTTTGCGAAGGCCGATCTCCTGCGTGCGCTCGGTCACCGAGACCAGCATGATGTTCATGACACCGATGCCTCCGACCAACAGACCCACTGAGCTTAACGCCACCATCACGGTGAAGGTGATGGCCGTGATCTGGCGGAAATCGGCTATCATCTGGTCGGCCGTGGAGAGAGTGAAGTCGTCAGGCTTGCTGTAGGGGACGTGACGGTCTATGCGCAAGACTGTCCGGACTTCATCCAGCGCTTGGTCCAACATGCTATCGCGCGCCGTGACACGAGCACGCGGTTGTCGGTATCTCCAAAAAAGGAGGCCGCCGGATGGAGCATGGTGCCGATGACCTGAAATTCGTAACCATCGACATTGATCGTTTTTCCGATAGGATCGACATTGGCGAACAGAGCCTTTTCAACGTCTGCACCCAGCACGGCCACGCTCTCTCTGCGGCGGCCTTCGGCGTCAGTGAAGAAACGGCCCAGGTGCATGTCGGCCTGGCCCTGCCGGGCATAGGCTTCCTCCACGCCGAATAGATTTACATCATAGATTTCATTGCTCTTATAGTGGGCGTTGATGAGGTCGCGATTGGGAAAGAGCATGGGCGAGACGTCGGCGACCGAAGGGCACCGCTCACGGATGTCGACGGCGTTTTCGTAGGTGAGGTTCTTGCGCGTCCGCTCTTCCGGTGTCAGTTCCGTCACGCGGAAGCCGACGGGGAACCGGAACACGATGATCGAGTTGGGGCCGAAGCTCCGCAAAACCCCGGCTATGTTGGAATCGAAACCGGTCAGGATGGCGCCGACGCCGATAATGGTGCCCGTGCCTACGATGACACCCAGAATCGTGAGGAACGACCGCAATTTGTGCGAGCGGATGGTCTGAAGCGCGAGCAGCAGAGCATTAGTGAAGCCCAGCTTCTTCATGAATTACCTTTCCACGCGCAGCGCCTCGATGGGGTCGAGACGTGCGGCGCGCCGCGCCGGATAGATGCCGAAAAACAGGCCGACCACCCCCGAGAGCCCCACCCCCACGAAGACCGACGACCACGGCAAAGCCATGGGCATGGGAGTCGTGTTGCGGACCAGAATCGCGAGCAGCCAGGCAAGCAATACGCCGATCAGACCACCCGTGCCCGCGAGTACCGCCGACTCGACCAGAAACTGGTTCAGGATGTCGCGCCTCCTCGCGCCCAGCGATTTTCGGATGCCGATCTCGTGCGTGCGCTCGGTGACCGCGGCCAGCATGATGTTCATGATCACGATGCCCCCAACCACCATGAACACCGAAACGATGCCGACGGCCATTCCGGCTATGGCGGCAGTCAGGCGGTGCCACAGCGTTACAAAGGTTTCCGAGGCAAAAATAGAGAAGTTGTCATCGGCGTTCGGCTTCAAGTGCCGGTAGGCGCGCAGCAGCATGCGCACCTCATCCTCGGCTTCGGCCAGTTGTTCCTGACTGTTCGCCTTGGCAACCAGCTCGATACCCGTTCGCGAACCGTATGTTTTGAAGTAGCTCTCGATCGGGATCATGACGAAATTGTCCTGAGACTCGCCGAAAACGCTGCCCAGCGCCTTCGCTACCCCGACCACCTGGTAAGGATTGCCTTCGATCTGAATCACCTTTCCTATGGGGTCGATCCCCTCAAAGAACTGCTTGTTGAGATCGTTGCCGATGAAGGCTACAGCGGCGTGGCGGCGCACTTCCTCTGGCACGATGGCGCGGCCCACCGCGACACCTATATTATTGATTTCAGGAATGTTGTCGGTTATACCATCGATCTCAACCCGGGGCGCCGAGGCTCCCTTGTGAGAGACCCTCCCACGCTTGGAAACCGTCATGCCGATGTCCTTCACCAGGGTCGCCTGGCTGCGCAAGAAGTCGTACTCTTCGGGTTTGATTTCCGGGTTCCGCTTCAGCATCTCGTAGAATTTTTTCGGATCCCAGGGACCGAACCAGGCCATGCGCACCACGCGGAAGCCGTCCGCCCCCATATCGGACACTTTATCGGCGATATACAGGTTCATGCCGTGGATCAGGGCGGTGACCACGATCAGTGTTGTCGTAGCTAGAATCACGCCGAGCAGAGTCAGAAAACTGCGCAGTTTGTTTTTGCGGAGTGAATCGAGAGCGATGCGATGGGCTTCCCAAAACGACGCGTTCGGGCGGAACTTGGGCGTCTTGAGCACTTTAGGTCCATTCAGGAGACGCGAGAAGGGGGTGGTTTGTTCCTTGGAAGAAAGACTTTTTTCGTGCGGCTAAAGACATCCGGCCAGCCTTTTTTCCCATGGCTGGATATGCCGAACGGCTGGCGACCCTTAGCCCCTTTAGGACATCAAATTCTCAATTGAGTGTTCGATAATAGACCTGTTAACCCCAGCCGGTACGTGTACAACAAATGTGGATCGTCCGATTAGCCCTTCGCCGCCCTTATACCTTCGTGGTGATGGCGCTGTTGATTGCCATTTTGGGCAACATTGCCATCGTCACCATGCCGGTGGACATCTTCCCGTACATTGACATTCCCGTCATCAGTGTCATCTGGAGCTATTCGGGCATGTCGCCCGACGAGATGGAGAAGCGCATCGATACCATCTTCGAGCGCTCCATGACCACCACGGTCAACGATATCGAACATATCGAGACGCAGGCGTACAGCGGCGTCTCGGTCACGCGCGTCTACTTCCAACCCAAGGTGAAGGTGGAAATGGCGATGGCGCAGGTAACGGCCATTTGCCAGACCCTGCTGCGCATCTTCCCGCCGGGAACCTTTCCGCCCAGCATCATCAAGTACGACGCTTCGAGCGTGCCGATTTTGCAGTTGGGCCTGTCGAGCAAGACGCTCAGCGAGCAGCAGATTTTCGATTTGGGCTTGAACTTCATCCGAACGCAGCTTGCGACGGTGCAGGGTGCGTCCGTGCCGTTGCCCTATGGCGGCAAGTTTCGCGCGGTGATGGTGGACCTCAATCCCGAGCAGCTCTACGCCAAGCAGCTTTCGCCGACCGATGTTTCGAACGCGCTGTCGGCCCAGAGCCTGATCCTGCCCGCCGGCGATGCCAAAATCGGGGATATCGATTACCAGGTCAAGCTGAACAACAGCCCGGTCGTCCTCGACCAGCTCAACGATCTGCCGATCAAGGTTGTCAACGGCGCGACCGTGTATATGCGGGATGTGGCGCAGGTACGAGATGGTTACGCCGTGCAGACCAGTATTGTCCGGACGAATGGAACGCGCGGAGCACTGGCGACGGTTCTGCGCAACGGCCAAGCCTCGACGCTGGATATCGTGAAGAAGGTCAAAGAAACGCTCCCCAAGATTCTGGCGGGCCTGCCGCCGGAGCTGAAGGTCACGCAGTTCTTTGACCAGTCGGTGTTTGTGCGCGCGACCATCGCAGGCGTGGTAAGAGAAGCGGCCATCGCCGCCTTCCTCACGGGCATGATGATCCTGCTGTTCCTGGGAAGCTGGCGGAGCACGCTCATCGTCTGCATCTCGATCCCGCTCTCCATTCTGACGTCGCTGATCGTTCTCGACCTGATGGGCCACACCATCAACGTCATGACACTGGGCGGCATGGCGCTGGCCGTGGGCATCCTGGTGGACGACGCGACCGTTGAGATCGAAAACACGCACCGCAACATGGCCATGAAGAAGCCCCTGGTGCGGGCGGTGCTCGATGGGGCGCACCAGATCGCAGTCCCGGCGTTTGTGTCGACTCTCTCGATCTGCATCGTGTTTGTGCCGGTTCTGCTGCTCACCGGCGCCGCCAAGTACCTGTTCACGCCGCTGGCACTGGCGGTGGTTTTCGCCATGCTGGCGTCCTACTTGCTTTCGCGCACCCTGATTCCGACCATGGTGCACTATTTGTTAAAACCGGAGCTGCGGCTGTATCTGCTGGGTGAGCACGGCGAAGCCTCGGGCGGCAGCGGAATTATCTGGCACGTCCATCACGTATTCAACCGGCGGTTTGAACAGATGCGAACGGCCTACACCGGCCTGCTGGACTGGGCGCTGAAACATCGGCGGTTGGTGTTGATTGTTTTTGCCGTTTTCGTGGCCGGCTCCTTCTGCCTGGTCCCCTTTGTGGGCCAGGACTTTTTCCCGAATGTAGACTCAGGTCAACTCCGGCTGCATGCGCGGGCGCCGGTGGGCACGCGCATCGAGAAGACGGAGCTGATTTTCGCCGAGATCGACAACGAAATCCGGCAGGTGATCCCGCCGGACGAGATCGACACGATCATCGACAACATCGGCATTCCGTTCGGCGGCTTCAACCTCGCCTTTGGCGATAACACGACCATAGGGACCGATGACGGCGACATTCTGATTTCGCTGAAGAGCGAGAAGCACGGTCCTACGGCGGCATATACAGAACAGTTGCGGAAACGCCTCCACGAGAAATTGCCGGATGTCACGATTTTCTTCGAAGCGGCGAATATCACCAATCAGATTCTCAACTTCGGCCTTCCGGCGCCCATTGACGTCCAGGTGGTGGGACGTGACGCGGCCGTAAGCTACCAGACGTCCCGGGAGCTCGAACACCGCATCGCCGCAATCCCCGGCGCAGCCGACGTGCATATCCACCAGGTGGTCAACTATCCCGAAATCCGGGTGAATGTCGACCGCACCAAGGCGGGGGAGGTGGGCCTGACGCAGCGCGACGTGAGCAACAGCCTGCTGATCTCGCTGGCCTCCAGCGGGCAGGTGGCCCCCACGGAATGGTTGAATTGGGCCAACGGCGTCACCTACAGCGTGGCGGTGCAAACGCCGCAGTACCGGCTCGACTCACTGAGCGCAGTCATGCGCACCCCCGTCACGTCCGCTGTAAGCGCGGTAAATACCAATACGCCGTATTCGCTCGCCGGCGTTGCCAACAGTTCGTTGTCATCGCTGGGGAGCGCTCCCAGCCAGGCTTCGCTGGCTTTCGGAAATCCCGGGGCCGCGGCAGTGCCGGCGCAGCTGCTGACCAATCTTGCCACCGTGCAACGCGGCGTGGCGAATGAGATCGTGAACCACTACAACGTGCAGCCGGTATTCGATGTGTACGCCAACGTGGACCGGCGCGACCTGGGCAGCGTGGGGGCGGCGGTGGAACAGATCATGAACGATGTCTCGAGGCGGCTGCCGCGCGGCACAACGCTGGCCTTGCGCGGTCAGGTACAAACGATGCGGACGTCCTTCGTGCGGCTGGAGCTGGGCCTGATCTTCGCCGTGGTGCTGGTGTATCTGCTGATGGCCGTGAATTTTCAGTCGTGGGTGGACCCGTTCATCATTCTGATGGCGCTGCCCGGCGCTTTGGCAGGCATCGTATGGATGCTGTTCATCACGCAAACCACGTTCAGTGTGCCGTCGTTGATGGGCAGCATTATGAGCATCGGCGTGGCTACGGCCAACAGTATTCTGCTCGTGGTGTTTGCGAACGATCAGCGCCAGGAAGGGATGGGCCCGCGCGCCGCGGCGCTCTCCGCCGGCCAGACGCGGATTCGTCCCGTCACTATGACAGCGCTGGCCATGATAATCGGCATGGCGCCCATGGCCCTGGGAATGGGAGAGGGCGGGGAGCAGAATGCGCCGCTGGGGCGCGCCGTCATCGGCGGCCTGCTGCTCGCCACCGTGACTACCCTGTTCATCGTTCCCCTGGTGTACAGCTTGCTACGGGGCAAGCCGCCGGTCGATCATGAGAAGGAGATCGAGGAGGAGGGCAAACTGACCGTCGAGCAACTGTTGGAACTGACCTGACGATTCTTATGAACCAGATGGAGAAAGAACTTAGTACGGAGGACCGGCTGCGCGCCGAAATTGCCGACCTGAAGCGGCAGCTCGCCGAGCAGCAACAGACCACCAAACACGCGGCGCCTCCGCCGCCCTCGCGGACCACGCTGGGAGCGCTATCGCTGGTGGGTGTGATCGCGGTGGTGGTAGCTTTTTTTGCCGGCTACCTGCCGCACCAGAAGCGCGAGCAGATGCTCGTCGCCGAGGCCAAGGCGGAGGCGGAAGCGCGTCCTACCGTGACCGTCGCTCCGGTGCGCCGAGCTGCATCAAAAATGGATCTCGTTCTTCCCGGCAGCATTCAGGCAGTGACGGAGGCGCCGGTACTGGCACGCGCCGACGGATATATCAGGACGCGATATGTGGATATCGGAGATCGTGTTCAGGCAGGCCAGCTTCTCGCCGAGCTCGA
>JASHOO010000275.1 GCA_030041035.1 Bryobacteraceae bacterium
CCGCAGACACTGCATGGAGAATTCGATCACGGCAGACTTTCTTGTGAACTTCCGGCGATCGAAAGAGGCGCTGTGGTTTGGCTGGAATAGGGTCAGCCACTGCGGTCACCATATTTCCACCCCCCGCGGCCTCAGGCTGCGCTTACTTCCTGGTAACCTCCAGGAACAACTGATCTTCGAATGCCGCCGGCAGGTCGGGGTGCGCGGCGTCTACAGTCCCCAGCTCTTTCTCGTTCACGTAGTCGAATACGCTGTACTGACCTGGTTCCAGCCCGCGCAGCTCCAGCGTCCCTTTCCACGTCGACGCTCCATTCTCCGGGAAGAAGGCGTAATACATCTTGCCGTCCTTGGCAACGGCGTAGCCTTCGGGTGAATCGTAGCCGATCGTGTACAGGTTCCGGAACGTCCCTTTCGAAAGCATTTTCGCGTTGTAGATCGCGATCCATTTTTTCCACTTCTCTTCTTTCCGCGGCGTCAGAAACGCATCTGCCAGCCGCGGCCCGTAATCCGGCCATGTGAACTTTGTTCCCAACACGCCGCCGGGACCGATCGTCGACGCGAAATCCTCCCCCAAATCGATTTCGTTGTCCTTCTCGAAAACAATCTTGCTGAGCTCGACGTGGTCGCCATACACGGCAGACCGCGGTCCGAGCAGCGCTTTGTATAGCTTGATCCGCCGCCGCACCTGCACCGAACCCACCGGGTCGGCGGTGACCGCCTGGTCCAGAAACGGCAGCCATGCCATGTTCGGTGTCGTGCCGCAGGGGCAGATCTGCGTTACGCTGTACGGCTTCAGAGCACGCGTGGTCTCGAAAATGATCTTGTAGACCTCGCCCATGCCGCGGATCGAATCCTCCGGACTCTGGTGATGATGGGCGGGGTTGTAGCACGGCGGCACTGAATAAACGCCATCGAACTTATGGCCGTCGAAATCGTAATCACGAATCAGCCTTTGCGTAACCTGGCGGAAATACTCCTGTACCGCAGGCACCGCCGGACAGAGCATCACCTGCCGCCCGCGATTCCCGGAGGCGTCCAGAATCGCCCAGTCCGGATGTTCCTCGATCACTTTGGCCGCGCGGCTGCGATGCCTGCCATTCGCCTGGCCGCTGTCGGCGGCGAGCGGATCCCACCAAACGGTAATGCGGATACCATTGCGATGAAACTCATCGACCAGGCGGCGCAGCGCATCTCCCGGAAATTTCTGTGGATCTGGATCCCAATCGCCGCGATCGTCGAACCAGCCGGCGTCCAGCGTGGCCCATTTCAACCCGAATTCCTTGAGCTTCGGGATGGTCCCCAGCATCTGCGCTCCCGTCACGCTTCCCAGATATCCCCAGCCGCACCAGTTGGCTTCGTAGCTCTCGCTACCGGACGTCGCCGGCTGCCACCCCTGCCGCTGCAACATCGCCGACCACAGGCTCAACGGCTCGTAATAATCGCCCGCGAAAACAGCCAGGAACGTGCGCGGCGTCGCATACGCTTCTCCCGGTTTCAGAACACTCCCCCTGTCAATCCGGATGCCGGCCTCGACGCGTTCGTCGCCGCGTACCTCCACGGGTAGCGAGAGAGTGTACGGGAGCGGCTCCGCGTGGCCGATCGCCAGCCCCGACTGCCGGGTCCAGAACGCAACCACCGGCAGCCCGCCCCCCAGGCGGCCGCTTGACGTGGGCCCCACCAGGTTCTCCAGCTTGAAGCCCTGGGCGATGGGCATCACATCGTCCTGGCCCCACTTATAGCTCGATCCCTGAAACGACCACATTTCGTACGGCCGTGCCTGAGCAGACATCAGCGACGCGTTGAGCCGCCGGCGCTGCACCCAGATACGGTCCAGTTTGACCGGCGCTGTTCCTACGTTTCGGTAAGTGATGGTAAGAAAGGCTGCGGCTGGGAAATGGTCATACACTTCGAGCGCCAGCGTTTTCCGCAAACCGTCCGGCCCATCAGCCGATAGTTCCACACGCCGGCCTCGCGGTCCCAGCGCGCCCTGAGTCTCGCTGACTTTCGCGCGGCGGAAATCGTAAGCGGCGAAGCGCACGGGCTTGCCCTCGCTGATCAGCAGGTCGCCGGCTTCGTCCTCGCCCGGCGCGGGGTCGTCCAGCGTGAGCTTCTGACCGTTCTTCACCAGCCAGCCGCGCAGGTATCCCGATCCGGCCAGCTCGAACTCCGCGGTCCCGGTCTTCACCAGAACCGGTCCATCCTTCCCCACCGAGACCTCGACGTGGGTCTGCGCTTTGGCAGTCTCCACCCACCACACACCGCCTACAATGGCCATCGCCGCCAGCAGCTTCTGCATCGTTGACTCCCCGGCACGGACCCCGCGCGAAATCAACCTATCACAACCTTTTTGGCGGCCGCCACCCCTGAACCGCTTCACAAATGGCCTGGCGCGCGCCTCTGCATTAGTCAGGAAACCCGGGTTGCCGGCCTGCGCCCATGATCTGTAAACGTTCGATAGTCTTATCCGGTTAACCACTTCGGTATTGTGTCCAAAAGCCCGGCCAGCCAGACTAGTCTTAAGGGACGTTCCGGCCTAGGGGAAATCTTCCTAAAGACCGATTGCCGAACTAGCATCGCGAACGTTGCCCCCCCAAACGGGTGAATGACCAACACACCTAAGTCCACGCCCCGGCAACGGCGTCTTGCGCGCGCCGGTGTGCTGGCTATTCTCGCCTTCGCGGCGGGTTTTCCGGCACTGTGTGCTTCCCAGGCTTCCCCGGCAAATGGTCTTCCGGTCCTCACCCAAACTCAGCAGGTGAGAGAGCTCTCAACCGCGCAGGCGAATCGCGGTTATCCCGTGCACCTGCATGGCGTGGTCACTTTCGTAGACGACTTCTCGCTATTCATTCAGGATGCGAGCGCGGGCATTTTTGTGGACGCCTCCGGGCTGGCTCACCAGGTTCAGGCAGGCCAGTTGATCGATTTGGAAGGCCTCACCGAGTGTCCGGATTTCGCTCCTCAAATCGGCCACGCCCATGTGCAAGTGGTCGGCATCGCGCCCATGCCCGCGGCCAAGCGCCTCGATTTCGACCGGCTCGCCGCCACCGAGGAAGACAGTCAATGGGCCGAGGTCGAAGGCGTGGTGCACGCCGTCGTCCGGGATGAAGTTCCGGTTCCACCCGCCGTGGATTCCAGCACCGCCCTGCGCGTCGCTATCAGCGGCGGCGAGCTGCTGGCCTGGGTGCCCTGGACGTCCGAGGCCCAGGCCGGCCGCTTTGTGGACGCGCGCGTCCGCCTGCGCGGCGTGGCCGGCGCGATCTTCAATAAGAGCAACGAATGGGTCGGCGCCCGGCTGTACGTGCCGGGACCCGCCGAGGTCGAATTCCTCGAGCACCCTCCCGCCGACGCCTTCGCCAGTCCGCTCAGAACCATCTCCAGCATCCTGCGCTTCAACCCCACGGGTTCCTCCGGCCATCGCGTCCGGATTGAGGGCGTTGTCACCCTCGAGCGACCCGGCAGAGAGCTGTTCGTCCAGGATGCGACCGGCAACATCGGCATCCTGACCCGCCAGTCCACATCGGTTCAGGTGGGCCGGCGCGTCACCGCGGTCGGCTTTCTCGCTATGGGCGAGTATACCCATATTCTGGCCGACGGAATTTTCCAGACTCTGCAAGGCAGCGAATCTCCGGTCGCTCAGGTCGTGACCGCCAGACAGGCCGCGGGCGGCGACTTTAACGCTGCTCTGGTGAAGATCGACGGAGATCTCCTGGGGCGCTCCCGCGAACACGCCGAGCAGGTGCTGACGCTGCGATCCGGGCCGGTCACGTTCACGGCGACCATCGACGGGGAGCCGGAGGCTCTCGACTTTCTCCGCGACGGCAGCCACCTCCGGCTGACGGGGATCTGCCTCACCGAAGCCGATGAAACCCGTGTCGCACGCGCCTTCCGCGTTTTGCTCTCCTCACCGTCTGACATCGTGATTCTGTCGCAACCTTCCTGGTGGACCCTGGGCCGCTTGCTCGTCCTCGTGGGGCTGATGGCGGCCTTGATTCTGGGTACGGTCATCTGGGGCGGGCTGCTCCGGCGGCGCATCGAGGATCAAAGCACCTCGCTCGCACAGGAGCGCAGCCTGCTCCGGACCATCATGGAGCACATTCCCGATTACGCCTACGCCAAGAACAGGCGGCACGAGTTTCTGGCCGCGAGCATGGCGCTGGCCCGGCGTATGGGCGCCGAATCCGGCGATGAGCTTTTGGGTAAGTCGGACTTTGATTTCTATCCGAAAGAGATCGCCAAGAAGTACGCCCAAGACGAAGACGAAATCATGCAATCCGGCAAGGCCGTAATCGATCGCGAGGAGTCGACCCTGGACGCCGCCGGCAACACCGTCTGGCTCTTGACGAGCGAGGTGCCCGTCCGGGACGCCGCGGGTAACGTGGTGGGGCTGGTCGGAATCGGCCACAACATTTCCGAGCGGCGCACGGCCCAGGCCGCACTTCTGGAAGCCAAGCAGGCGGCCGAGGCCGCGAGTCTCGCCAAAAGCGAGTTTCTGGCTAATATGAGCCATGAAATCCGCACTCCCCTCAACGGTGTCATCGGCATGACCGGCCTGCTGCTCGATACCGATCTTACCGACGAGCAGCGCGAATACGTGGAAACCGTCCGCCAGTCCGGTGATGCGCTGCTGACCGTCATTAATGACATCCTGGATTTCTCCAAGATCGAAGCCGGCAAGCTGGCCATCGAGTCGTTTGCCTTTGACCTCCGCCAGTTGGTCGAAGAAGTCGCCGAAATGCTGGCTCCCCGCGCCGAGGAAAAGGGAATCGATTTGGTCGTCCAGTACTCGCCTGGCTTGCCGCACCATTTTATCGGCGACGGCAGCCGCATTCGCCAGGTCGTCACCAACCTGGCCGGCAACGCCGTCAAGTTCACGCCCAGCGGCCACGTCCTGATTGCGGCCGAGTGCGACGGCTACGACGAGCAGAAACGCGCCCGCATGCGCATCCTGGTCAAGGACACCGGGATCGGTATTCCGGCCGAAAAGCTGGCGTCGCTGTTTGAGAAATTCACCCAGGTCGATAGCTCCACTACACGAAAGTACGGCGGCACTGGCCTGGGCCTCGCCATCTCCAAGCAACTCGTCGAGCTCATGGGAGGGACCGTACACGTCGAGAGCCGCCTGCGCGAGGGCTCCACGTTTTCGTTTCTGTTGCCGCTGACGGTTGACGCCCAGCCCGCTCCCGCTCCTCCTCCCATCGTGGACCTGTCCGGCTTGCGAGTCCTCATCGTCGACGACAACGAAGTGAACCGCCGCGTGATCCATGAGCAGATCTCCAGCTGGGGCATGCGCAACGGCAGCTATTCTTCCGGCGGGCAGGCTTTGCAGGCCATTCTGGCCGCGCACTCCGACGGAGATCCTTATCACGTCGTCATTGCCGACTACCAGATGCCCGAGCTCGACGGCGCCACCTTGGCCGCCATGATCAAGGCCAATCCTGCGACCCAAGACACCGTGATCGTCATTCTCACCTCGATTGGCCACCGCAGTGACCTGACCGGCTTGAAGAGCGCGCACATCGACGCCTGCCTGGTGAAGCCCGTCCGTCACTCCCAGCTGCTCGATACCGTGGCCACGGCCTGGTCGAAGCGCCTGCAAGCCAACGCCGGCCTGCCGGCGGAGACCGGATTCCAGAAGTCCCTGGGCGCCTTGCGCACCAGCGTAGCCGGTAAGTTCGCCGATTGTCCCATGCGCGTGCTGGTGGCCGAAGACAACGTGGTCAATCAGCGGGTCGCGGTTCGCATGCTGGAGCGGCTCGGCGTCCGCGCCGATGTCGCCGGTAACGGCCGTGAGGCGGTGGAAATGGTGAAGATGGTCTCCTATGACATCATCTTCATGGACTGCCAGATGCCCGACATGAACGGTTTCGAAGCCACCGGAGAGATCCGGCGCCTGGAAGGAGCAGAACGGCGCATGATGATTGTTGCCATGACCGCAGACGCGAGCGCGCGTTGCCGCTCTGCCTGCGTCGACGCGGGCATGGATCAGTTCATCGCCAAGCCCGTCAAGCTGGAAGACCTGATTGCCGGCCTCACGGAATGCGCCCGGGCTTATTCACCCGTCAAGAGTCCTGCCGAATCGATGCCCAGGGCTTAGACGTGGCCCGGCCGCTGCCACGAGCAGTACGATTTACATAGGTGGGGCGAGGCCGCCGGTAAGAATTTCGCTTGGCTAATCCGTTTGCATACTCACTTCAGTTAACAACAACGGGCGCGACGCCCCGGTTTCCCGTGCCACAGAACTCCATCGGGTTTGGTGATGGGAATGCCTTGTCTCGTGATGTTCCGGCATGTCATCCAGCCCCGCTCCGCAGAGTGCACGAGCGGGAAGTGTAGGAGAACGGGAATGCAAGAGAGCAAGAGTCACTTACAGAGAATCCTGATGTCGCAGCCGATGAGGGCCCTGGCGCTCGGCGTCGCCTCCGCCGCGCTGATTTCGGCCCTCTTCGCGGTCTTGACGCGCAGCCTTCAATTCTAATCAGCGGCTGCACCCCGTTGGATCGGAGTCATCAGCCGCTATTCGCGGTGCTCTATCGCTATGCAGTTTCCCCCGCCCCGCACCGATGTAGATAGAGGAGCCTTAAGTCGCCGTGCTCTTGCCCACGCGCCTCCATCTCGTCACGTGTGTGCGCATCATCCTCTTGATTTCGCTGCCGTGGTTCGCTACGCAAGCATCACACGCAGCTCCGGCCGTGCTCACCACCGCGGCAGAAGTGCGCGCCCTGTCCCCGGAGCAAGCCGCTCAGCGCATTCCCGTACACCTGCAAGGTGTGGTTACGTATTACGACCAGTATCGGGTGGATATGTTTTTCCAGGACGCCACCTCGGGAATCTATGTGGAAGCCAAAAGACTCCTGAGCATACGGCAAGGCCAGAGCGTCGACGTCACCGGCGTCTCGGATCCCGGTAACTATGCACCCATTGTGGTGCAGGCACGCATAGAGGTCCTTGGGCCGGGCCGCTTGCCCAAACCGCGAAAGGTTTCTTTCGAGGATCTCACTTCGGGCATGCACAACAGTGCCTTCGTGGAGATCAGCGGCATTGTGCATTCAGCGGCGTACGAGAAGCAGCCCAAGTTTTACCACGATTACCTGAATCTCTATCTGGGATTCGGTCCGGCCCGCGTCCGGGTTGCCATTCCGCGCGCGCCGCAGGTGGATCTCAGCCGCTTCGTGAATGCGCGGGTGGTGGTGCGGGGAGCATGCGACGGAACGTTTACCCGGCAGAGGCAGCTCGACGGTATCGTCATCCGCCCGCAGAGTCTTAAGGACGTCATCGTCGCCCACGCGTCGACCCTGGAGACGTCAGCGCCGCCGTTGCGGCCGGCCGCGACTCTCATGCAGTTTTCTCCCCTGACGCCCGCCAACCACCGGGTGAGGGTGCGGGGAATCGTCACATTTAACGGTCCCAGTGAGTTGGTTTACATCCGCGACGGCGATCGCGGCCTGATGCTGCAAGTCCTCCAGACGCTGGCCCTGGAGCCCGGCGACCGCGTCGAAGCCAGCGGCTTCCCAAGCTTAGGTGACTATTCGCCGGTCCTGCAGGATGCCACGGTCACGCTGCTCGGCCACGGGCCCGCACCCCGCGCCCTCCCCGTCCAAGCAGACCAGGTGCTGCATGGCGATCACGACGGCGACCTGATCGAAGTCCAGGGGAATCTGGTCAGCCTCCGGACTCTCCAGGGAAGTTGGCTGTTGGGAATGCGATCGGGCAGCCAGGTGTTTAACGCGGAAGTCGTGCAGGGCGACGCGCCCGGTCTCGACACCCTGCCCGAGGGCAGTCTTCTGAGGCTTCGCGGCATCTGTCAGATGCAGGTGAATGCCGACCACGAGTTCGCTTCGTTCCGGCTGCTGGTGCGCTCGAAGGATGATTTCGCAGTCCTGCGCCGCAATTCCGCGTGGACACTCACGCGCACGTTGTGGTTCCTGTCCGGGCTGATTTCGGCCGCCGTGGTCTGGGTCTTCCGCTTCCGCCGGCGCACCAAGGAACAGGCCGCCAGACTGATGGGGAGCAACGAGATGCTGGAGCGCGAGCTGGCGGAGGCAAAAGACGCTACCCAATTAAAGAGCGAGTTCCTGGCCAATATGAGCCATGAGATTCGCACCCCCATGAACGGAATTCTCGGGATGCTCAGCCTCATCGCCGGTACGAACCTTTCCGGCGAGCAGCGGGGCTACGCGGAAGATGCGATTCATTCCGCCGAGGCGCTGCTGGGGCTGCTGAACGATATTCTCGACTTCTCCAAAATCGAGGCCGGGCGTCTGGATCTCGATCCGATTGAATTCTCCCTCCGGCGGTGCGTGGAAGATGCCGTGGCCACGCTGGGCGTACCCGCGCGCCAGAAGGGACTGGCCGTTTCCGTGCAGGTTGCCCCCGATTTGACGGACTCGGTAGTCGGTGATCCCACCCGCATCCGGCAGGTGCTGCTCAATCTTGTCAATAACGCCATCAAGTTCACTCCGTCCGGCTCCATCACGGTCCAGGCCGAATTGTGCGGCAATCTCACCGCCGACGATGCCGAGGGACAGGATCCCGCGGATACCCGGGGCCTCGTGCGCGTCCATTTTTCCGTAAAGGACACGGGACCCGGAATTCCGCCCAACAAAGTGGACCTCATCTTCCAAGCGTTCCGGCAGGCGGATGGTTCCATCACCCGCACCCATGGCGGAACGGGTCTGGGATTAACCATCAGCAAGCGGCTGGTCGAGTTGATGGGCGGCACCATCTGGGTCACAAGCAATCCGCCGGCCGGCAGCATCTTTCACTTCGTCGTTCCGCTGCGGTTGTCCGCCTCGGCCGTGATTCCCGCCCGTCCTCGCCCCGCTGCGGTCTTCGCGATCCCGCACGGCAAACCGCTCAAGATCCTGCTGGCCGAGGATAACCTGATCAACCAGAAGATCACGGTCAGGCTGCTCGAAAGGGCCGGGCATTCCGTGGTCGTGGCCAACGACGGCTTCCAGGCGCTCGCCGCCTGGAAGGAGCAGCCGTTCGACCTGATCCTCATGGACGTTCAGATGCCCAACATGAACGGGTTCGAATGCACGGCCGCCATCCGCGCGCTGAAAGACGGAACCCAGGTTCCCATTGTGGCGCTCACCGCGCATGCCATGGCGGGATACGATCGCCAATGCCTGGATGCCGGTATGAGCGGCTACATCACCAAGCCGATCCGCGCCGAGCAACTGTTCCAGGTCATCAGCCGCCTGACAAAGCCCGGCGTTCTGGAGCCCGCCCGCTAATAGCCGCGCTGCTTCTGAATGTACCGGGCTATAGCGTCCACGGTGTCCAACCAGACACCATTGGCCGGATCGCCTGCATACTTCAGAAACTGCTCCAGGACAGCGGCGTCGGTGACCTGGTAGCCGGGCTTCCCAATCTCGTGGCCCGTGAAAATCAGCCATCCGCCGCTCTCCCCGGCGGTGAGCACCCATTGCTTCATCTCCTCGAAACTCATTCCGTCCGATTGCGGCGAAAGCGCCTGCGCCAGGTCACAGAACATAGGAGCGTTGGCCGCTTCATCCCGGAACCCCCGGCCGACGCGAAACTTCCTGGCGACCAGCGGCACGTAACTCTCGGTCCCCGTGCCTCTGCCAACGAATTTCTCCCCGCACGGATACGCAAACGTCGTTGGCTTCACGCCCAGCAAACGCTGGGTTTCGGAGTTGGCCTCGTCGATTTCGTGCTCCATTTTCGCCATCGTATAATCTTCCAGATCGTTCTTCCCCACCCACGTGAAATTGCCCGTGCAGGGGTGCGACATGGTGTGATTGCCGATTTCATAGCCTTTTGCCGCCGCCTGCTTCCAAGCCTCCAGGCGGTTTTTCATATTGGGCGGGTTCACGTAAAAGGTCACCTTGGCGTGGTAGTGATCGAACAGCGGCAGGCCGACGTCCATCTGGCTCGCGCGCGCATCATCGAACGACAGGCTCACCGCCACCCGCTTGCCGTTCGGCCAGCGAAACGGATGATCTTGGGGCGCCGGCGCCGAGGCGGTTTGCAGCGCCAGGTGCACCAGGCGAATCTCGCCGTCTTCACCGAACGACAGGCCGCAGCCGAGCCACAAAAGGACACAAAGGACGCGTCTCATCGCCTGCATTATAGTCCCGAGCCAGACGCTACGTGATGCGCGAACAGCAAGGACAACACTCCGGGCTAACGCATGTGGCGGAGATAAAATGATTCGCATGCGTATCGTACCCATCGCGATCCTCGTGGCATTCGGGCCTGTTAGCAGCTCGTTCGAGAGGCTTTCCGCGCAAGCCGAGAAGCCATCCTCCAAGCGCATGGCCGACGGCAAGGAGTGGACCACTGACAATCTGGATGTCAACATTGCCCCGTCCTATTGCTACGCAGACACGGAGGTGAATTGCCATCAGTTTGGCCGTCTGTACACGTGGGAATCGGCGCAGCGAGCATGCCAATCATTGGGCGACGGATGGCGATTGCCGACCGACGGCGAATGGCGGCAGATGGCGAAGCACTACGGCGGGGTCAGCGCGGATTCGGAGGACAAGGGCAAAGCGGCGTATGCGGCGCTCTTGGCCGGAGGCAGCTCGGGATTCAACGCCATGCTCGGCGGCGGCCGTTCTGAGGACGGCCAGTATGCACGGCTCGAAGCCCACGGATTCTACTGGACGGCATCAGAGATGGATGCGGCCACCGGATGGTTCTACAACTTCGGCCGAGGAGGGCAAGCTTTCCATCGTCAGAGCGGTGGCGGGAAACAGCAATCATTTTCCGTTCGATGTGTGAGGGAATGATTGCGCCGGGCTGAACAAAAAACGCCGGAGACTCTCGCGAATCTCCGGCGTGATTTCGTCAGGCCGGGCAGTGCCGGCCGCTACAAGTTGTAAAACCGGCTTACTCCGCCAGTGTATCCTCGCCCGGTCCCACATCCTCGCTGAGGCCGCCCGAGTACTGCAAGCGGGTCTCTTCGTCGTAGCCCGGGATGGCTTCGAGCGGCGAAGGCTCGACCACGGGTTCTTCCACCACATCTTCGCCCGCGATCTTCACCTGGCGGTAATACTCCATGCCCGTGCCCGCCGGAACCAGGCGGCCCATGATCACGTTCTCCTTGAGGCCGCGCAGGTAGTCCACTTTCCCGTTGATGGCGGCTTCGGTGAGCACGCGCGTAGTCTCCTGGAACGACGCCGCGGAAATGAACGAATCGGTCGAAAGCGACGCCTTGGTGATGCCCAGCAGAATGGCTTTGCCCTGCGCCGCCCGGCCGCCGGCGTCCACCACGCGCTGATTCTCCGCCCGGAACTTGAACTTGTCCACCACTTCCTCGGGCAGAAATTCCGTGTCGCCGATGTCTTCCACTTTCACCCAGCGCATCATCTGGCGAACAATGACCTCCAGGTGCTTGTCGTTGATGTTGACGCCCTGCAGACGGTAGACTTCCTGGATCTCGTTCACCAGGTACTTTTGCAGTTCCTTCTCGCCGAGCACGTCCAGGATGTCGTGCGGATTGCGCGGGCCGTCCATCAGCGGCTCGCCCGCCTTCACGCGCTCGCCCTCCTGCACGTTGATGTGCACGCCGCGCGGCAGCGAATACTCGCGCTGCTCGCCATCGTCGCCCACCACGTAGATCTTGCGCTGCCCCTTGGTCACTTCGCCGTATTTCACCACGCCGTTGATTTCGGCAATCACCGCGGTTTCGCGCGGCTTGCGTGCTTCAAACAGTTCCACCACACGCGGCAGGCCGCCCGTGATGTCCTTGGTCTTGGTGGTTTCACGCGGGATCTTGGCCAGCACGTCGCCCGCGTGCGCCTCTTCGCCGTCGCGCACCATTAAGTGAGCATGCGTCGGCATGAGGTACTTCTTGGCCTCGCCGCGGCCCTGGCCCGCTTCCGGCCGGACGATGATCATCGGCTGCCGTTTCTCATCGGGTGAATCAATCACCACGAGCTGCGACATGCCGGTGACTTCATCCACCTGTTCCTGCATGGTGATGCTTTCCTGCAGGTCTTTGAAATGCACCGTGCCGCTGACTTCGGTCAGGATGGAGAACGTGTAGGGATCCCATTCGAGCAGGATCTGGTTGGTGCGCACCGGCGCCCCGTCCTCAACGAGAATCTTCGCGCCGTAGACCACGTCGTAGCGCTCTTTCTCGCGCCCCTTCTCGTCCACCACCACGATTTTGCCGTTGCGGTTCATGGCGATGCGCTCGCCATTCTTGTTCTTGACGTCGTTGATGTTGAGATAGCGCGCGAAGCCGTCAGACTTGGCGTCCTGCGTGGATTGCTCGGAAACGCGCGTCGCCGTACCGCCGATGTGGAACGTCCGCATGGTGAGCTGCGTTCCCGGCTCGCCGATGGATTGCGCCGCAATCACGCCCACCGCTTCGCCGCGCTCGACCAGTCGCCCTGTAGCCAGGTTGCGCCCGTAGCAGGCCACGCACACACCGCGCTTCGATTCGCACGTCAGCACCGAACGGATCTTGACCCGCTCGATGCCCGCCGCCTGAATCATCCCCGCGAGTTCCTCGGTGATCTCCTGATTCACGCCGACAATCACGCTGCCTTCAAAATCGCGCTGCTCTTCGAGCGCCACGCGGCCCACAATGCGGTCGCGCAGAGGCTCGATGATTTCACCCGATTCGATGATCGATTCGACGAAAATGCCTTCGGTCGTGCCGCAGTCGTTCTCGGCCACGATGACATCCTGCGAAACATCCACCAGGCGCCGCGTCAGGTAGCCCGAATCCGCCGTCTTCAATGCGGTATCGGCCAGACCCTTGCGCGCGCCGTGCGTCGAGATGAAATACTGCAGCACGTCCAGGCCTTCGCGGAAGTTGGCCGTAATCGGCTGCTCGATGATCTCGCCCGAAGGCTTGGCCATCAGGCCGCGCATCCCCGAGAGCTGGCGGATCTGCTGCTTCGAGCCGCGTGCGCCCGAATCGGCCATGATGTAAATCGGATTGAGATACCGGCCGGTGCGATCGTCCTCTTCCATGGCCTGGAACATTTCATCGGAAACCCGTTCGGTAACCTTCGACCAGATCTCGATGATCTTGTTGTAGCGCTCGCCGTGGGTGATGGCGCCGTCCTGGTACTGGTTTTCGACCTCGAAAACTTCGCGCTCCGCCTCCTTCACCAGCGCCTGCTTCTCGCTCGGAACCACCATGTCATCGACCCCGATCGAAATGCCGGCGCGCGTGGCGTAAAGGAAGCCGAGGTTCTTGATCTCATCCAGCATCTGCACCGTGGTCTGCAAACCGAACCTCAGGTAGCAGTACTGCACCAGCTGGCCCAGGCCCTTCTTCTTCAGCAGGCCGTTGATGAACGGCATGTCCTCGGGCAGATGGTCGTTGAGGATCACGCGCCCGACCGTGGTGCTCATGTACTGCTTGGTGTATTCGGCCGGCTCGGTGTGCAGCACGTTCTGGTTGTCGAACGCCTTGGTCAGTTCGATCACCTTGCCGGTGTAGCGCAGCTTGACCGGCGTGAGCGTCTCCACCTCACCCATTTCGAGTGCGATGAGCACGTCTTCGACCGAGGCGAACGTGCGCCCTTCACCTTTGGTGCCGGGGCGCGCTTTGGTGAGGTAGTAGCAGCCCAGCACCATGTCCTGCGTGGGAACGGCGATCGGTCCGCCGTGCGCGGGCGAGAGAATATTGTTCGAGGCCAGCATCAGAGTCGACGCTTCAATCTGCGCTTCGGGCGAAAGCGGAATGTGCACCGCCATCTGGTCGCCGTCGAAATCCGCGTTGAACGCCGTGCAAACCAGCGGATGGATCTTGATCGCCTTTCCCTCCACCAGCACCGGCTCGAACGCCTGAATGCCCAGCCGGTGCAGCGTGGGCGCGCGATTCAGCAGAATCGGGTGGTCCTTGATGACCTCTTCGAGAATGTCCCAAACCACCGGGTCCTGCTGCTCCACCAGTTCTTTGGCCTGTTTGATGGTCGTGCAGTGGCCGCGCTGCTCGAGGCGGTGATAGATGAACGGCTTGAACAGCTCGAGCGCCATCTTCTTCGGCAGGCCGCACTGGTTCAGCTTCAGCTCCGGGCCCACCACAATCACCGAGCGCCCGGAGTAATCCACACGCTTGCCCAGCAGGTTCTGTCGGAAACGGCCCTGCTTGCCTTTGAGCGTATCGGAGAGCGATTTGAGCGGCCGGTTGTTGGCGCCGCGCAGCACGCGCCCGCGGCGGCCGTTGTCGAACAGCGCATCCACCGCTTCCTGCAACATGCGCTTTTCGTTGCGCACGATCACGTCCGGCGCATGCAGTTCGATCAGCTTCTTCAACCGGTTGTTGCGGTTGATCACGCGGCGGTAAAGATCGTTCAGGTCCGACGTGGCGAAACGCCCGCCATCGAGCGGCACCAGCGGCCGCAGCTCCGGCGGAATCACCGGAATCACATCCAGAATCATCCACTCCGGCTTGTTGCCCGACTTGCGGAACGATTCCACCACCCGCAGCCGCTTGGCGTACTTCAGCTTCTTCTGCTGCGAGGCCTCGGTCTTCATCCTTTCGCGAATCTCTTCGCTCAGCGCCTCGACATCGACCTTCTTGAGCAGCTCCTTGATGCCCTCGGCGCCCATCATGGCGATGAATTTCTGGGGAAATTCCTGGTCGAGCTGCCGCTTGCGCTCATCGCTGATCACTTCGCCCCTGCTCAGGCCCGTGCCTTCGCCCGGCTCGACCACCACGAACGCTTCAAAGTAGAGAACCCGCTCCAGCTCGCGCAGCGTGATGTCCAGCAGGTGACCGATGCGCGAAGGCAGCCCTTTGAAAAACCAGACGTGCGAGCACGGGCTGGCCAGCTCGATATGCCCCAGCCGCTCGCGGCGCACACGCGCCAGCGTGACTTCCACGCCGCATTTATCGCAGATCACGCCCCGGTGCTTCATGCGTTTGTACTTGCCGCACAAGCACTCCCAGTCCGTCACCGGGCCGAAAATACGGGCGCAGAACAACCCATCCCGCTCCGGTTTGAAAGTGCGGTAATTGATGGTTTCCGGCTTGGTTACTTCTCCATGAGACCAGCTTCGGATTTTTTCCGGAGACGCCAGACTGATTCGGATCGAATCGAAGTCGGCAATCATATTGGTTCTGTCGTACGGAGAGGATCGCAAAATAACCTCCAGATATTTCTAAAAAACCTATTCACCGCAGAGACGCTGAGGCACGGAGAAAATCCAAACCGAATTTGTTTTCTCTGCGCCTCTGCGGTGAGATGCCCTAGTCCGCCGCGATCGCCGTATCTACCGGCGTCTCCCGCGGCTTCTTCATCAATTCCACATCCAGGCACAGCGACTGCAACTCGCGAATGAGCACGTTGAACGATTCCGGTACGCCCGGCTCGATGGCCGCCTCGCCCTTCACAATGGCCTCGTAAATCTTGGCGCGGCCGTATACATCATCGGACTTGGCGGTGAGCAGTTCCTGCAATATGTACGCCGCGCCGTAGGCTTCGAGCGCCCAGACTTCCATTTCGCCGAACCGCTGCCCACCGAACTGCGCCTTGCCGCCCAGCGGCTGCTGCGTGATCAGCGAGTACGGGCCGATCGAGCGCGCGTGAATCTTATCGTCTACCAGGTGCGACAGCTTCAGCATGTAGATGTAGCCCACGGTCACCGGCTGCTCGAACGGCATGCCCGTCAGGCCGTCGAACAACTGCGTCTTGCCGGAGGTCGGCAGCTTCGCTTCCACCAGCTGTTTCTTGATCTCCCGCTCGGTCGCGCCGTCGAACACCGGCGTCGCGAAGTGCAGCCCCAAAGCGTGCGCCGCCCAGCCCAGGTGCGTTTCCAGAATCTGGCCCACGTTCATGCGCGAGGGCACGCCCAGCGGATTGAGCACGATCTCCACCGGCGTTCCATCCGGCAGGTACGGCATGTCTTCGTCGGGAAGAATGCGCGCGATCACGCCCTTGTTCCCGTGTCGCCCGGCCATCTTATCGCCTACCGAAAGCTTGCGCTTCATGGCGATGTAGACCTTCACCAGCTTGATCACCCCCGGCGGCAGTTCATCGCCCTTGCGCAGCTTGCCCACTTTCTCATCCGTGATTTTTTCGAGCACCGCGATCTGCCGCGAGGTCATCTCCTCAATGTCATCGATCTGCTCGTTCAGCCGCACGTCCTTGTCCTTCAGGCGCATGCGCTTCAGATCCCGGGATTTGATGCCTTCGATGAGCTCCCGCGTAATGGGCGTGCCTTTGGTCAACAGGCGCTTGTTGGTCTTCTCATCGTGCAAATCAGCCAGCAGCTCTTTGCCTTCGAGCAGCGCCGCCAGACGTTTGGCGCGCTCGTCGTGCAGAATGCGCTTTTCGTCTTCCAGGTTGCGCTGCAAGCGCTGGATCTGTTCTTCTTCAATGGCTTTGGCGCGCTCGTCCTTCTCCTGGCCTTTGCGCGAGAAGATCTTGCAATCCACCACCGTGCCTTCGATTCCCGGCGGGCAGTAGAGCGACGCGTCTTTCACATCGCCCGCCTTCTCGCCGAATATTGCGCGCAGCAGTTTCTCTTCGGGGGTGAGCTGCGTCTCGCCCTTCGGCGTGACCTTGCCCACCAGGATGTCGCCCGGTTTTACCGTGGCGCCGATGCGGATCACCCCGCTCTCGTCCAGGTTGCGCAGGAACGAATCCGCGATGTTCGGAATGTCGCGCGTGATCTCTTCCGGCCCAAGCTTGGTGTCGCGCGACTCGATCTCAAACTCTTCGATATGGATCGAGGTGTAGTAGTCTTCCTTCACCAGCTTTTCGCTGACCAGGATGGCGTCCTCGAAGTTGCAGCCCCGCCACGGCATGAACGCTACCAGTACATTCCTGCCGAGCGCCAGTTCGCCGTTATCCGTGCACGGCCCGTCGGCCAGCACTTGCCCCTTGGCCACGCGCTGCCCTTTGTGGGCAATCGGTTTCTGGTTGATGCAGGTATTCTGATTCGACCGTTTGAACTTGGTGAGCTGGTAGATGTCCGCGCCCACCTCGCGCGAAAGCTGGCCCTCATGCGGCGCGCCTTCCACGCGCACGATGATGCGCTCGGAATCCACCGAATCCACCACGCCGGCGCGCTTGCACAGCACCACCGCGCCCGAATCCCGCGCCGTCACGTGCTCCATGCCGGTGCCCACGTATGGCGCATCGGCGCGCAGCAGCGGAACCGCCTGGCGCTGCATGTTCGAGCCCATCAGCGCGCGGTTGGCGTCGTCGTTCTCGAGGAACGGAATCAGACTCGCCGCCACCGACACCAGCTGCTTCGGGCTCACGTCGATGTACTCGATCTCATCCCTCGGCTTCAAAACGAAGTTGCCGGCCTGCCGCGCGTTGCACAAATCGGGAACGATGCGCCCTTTTTCGTCCAGCGCTACGTTGGCCTGCGCGATCGTGTACTTGTCTTCCTCCCACGCCGAAAGATACTCGCAGTGCGCTTCGTATTCGGCCGCCTGCTTCTTGGCGCTCAGCTCCTTGTTCGCCTTCTCGATGTCCGCCCGCTTTACGATGTCGCCGACCTTGTAATCGGTATCGCCCGGGTTCAGAATCCTGACTTCATCGATCACCACGCCCTTCACCACCTTGCGGTACGGGCTCTCGATGAATCCGAACTCGTTGATGCGCGCAAAACACGATAGCGACGAAATCAGACCGATGTTCGGTCCTTCCGGCGTCTCAATCGGGCAGATGCGCCCATAGTGCGTCGGGTGCACGTCGCGAACTTCGAATCCCGCCCGTTCCCGCGAGAGTCCGCCCGGTCCCAGTGCCGAGAGCCGCCGCTTGTGCGTGATCTCCGACAAGGGATTGGTCTGATCCATGAACTGCGATAGCTGGCTCGATCCGAAGAACTCCCGGATGGCCGCCATCACCGGCTTGGCGTTGACCAGGTCGTGCGGCATGGCCGTCGACATCTCCTGGTACACCGACATCTTTTCTTTGATGGCGCGCTCCATGCGCACCAGACCAATGCGGAACTGGTTCTCCAGAAGCTCGCCCACCGCCCTCACGCGCCGGTTGCCCAGGTGGTCGATATCGTCCACCATCCCGATGCCCCTGCGCAGTTTCAGCAGGTAACGGATGGTCGCGTAGAAATCTTCGGCCGTCAGCGTACGATCATCCAGCTTGGTCGCATCCGCCCGGTCGAACAGCTTGATGTTGAACTTCATGCGGCCCACCCGCGAAAAATCGTACTTGCGCGGGTCGAAGAACATCCCCTGGAAAAGCTGCGTGGCCGTATCGAGCGTCGGCGGATCGCCCGGCCGCAGTTTGCGGTAAATCTCGATCAGCGCTTCGTTCTGCGCCTTGACGCTGTCTTTCTTGATCGTCGACGAGACCACCGTCCCCACATCGTCGCGCTCCGGGAAAAACATTTCGAAGCTCTCGATCCCCGCCTCGATCAGCTTGGCAATCGTCGTGGTCGTCAGTTCCTGGTTGGCGTCGATCATCACCTCGCCCGTCGACATGTCGACCACATCGGCGGCAATGTAGGCACCTTCCAGATCGTTGGGCGCCACCTCCACCTGCGCGATCTTGGCTTTCTGAATCTCCTTCATCAGCGTCGAGGTGATCTTCTTGCCCTGCCCGACGATGGTCTCTCCGCTCTTGGTGTTGATGGCGTGCGAAAGCTTCAACCCGACGAGGCCGTCGTCCACCACCCAGTACAGCTTCTTGTCCTTGATGTTGATCTTGTCGATGCGGTAAAACGTGCGCAGAATCTGCTCATCGGTCTTGAGCCCGAGCGCCCGCAGAAACACCGAGCCGTAAAATTTGCGCTTGCGGTCGATGCGCACATAGAGGAGGTTCTTGAGGTCGTACTCGAACTCCACCCAGCTCCCGCGATACGGAATGATCTTGCCCAGGAAATATCCCTGCGCCGGAACGCGCTCGAAAAACACGCCCGGCGAGCGGTGCAACTGCGAAACGATCACCCGCTCGGTGCCGTTGATGATGAACGTGCCGTTGTCCGTCATCAGCGGAATTTCACCGAAGAAGACTTCCTGCTCCTTGATGTCGCGTACGCTCTTGGCGCCCGTCTCCGGATCTTTCGCGTAAACCGTGAGCCGTATCGTCACCTTGAGCGGCGCCGCATACGTCATGCCCCGCTCCTGGCACTCCACCATGTCGTACTTCAACTGCAACCCCACCGGGTCGCCGCACTTGTTGCAGAACGTCACCAGGTTCTTGTTGAACGTGCCGCAGTGCTCGCACAGCACGTCGCCCGCGTGGAACGGATCCGTGCGGATGGTCGCGCCGCACTGCGGATTCCGGCACGTCGAACGCAGATGGTGCAGCCCTTTCAGGTTGCCGCATTTGCATTCCCAGTTGCCGATCGAGTAATCCACAAACTCGAGCTGGCTCACGCCGCGAAAGTCCGAGATCGGAAATACCGAGTTGAATACCGTCTGCAGACCCGTGTCTTCCCGTTCGTTGGGAAGCAGGTCCATTTGCAGGAAGCGCTCGTACGATTGCTTCTGCACTTCAATCAGATTGGGAATCGGAATCGAGGTTTTGATCTTCGAAAAATCTACTCGCTCGGGGGCGGCGCCATTGCGCTGACTATTCATTCATTGCTCCTGAGGGCCGAAAAAAGCCTGACTCATCAATCGAGTTAAAAACCAATACCGCTAGCAAACCGCGGGGTGCCGGTTTCCCGCGAAATGCCAGAACTCGTGAAGCACGCGAAGGGATGTAACGGTGCCCAAAAAAATTCGGCCACGCCGACTGGCATCAGCGGGGCCGGAGTTTCGAAAGGAAGAGAAGGAACGATTTGAAACGAACTTTTCGCGCACCTTGGCTGCGGATCTGAACAAGCACAGAAAAACCCTCTGTGCAGTCTCGCCCAAACTGCAATCAAAATGCCAGAGTTCCAGATGCACGGTCACCAATCCGGGGTTTAATCCGGTTGACACTGAATCCCAAGTTTTAACTTTATCAGAACCTTATACTTCCGTCAAATGGAGAACCAGGTGCTAGGTTCCAGGTGCTAGGGGCTAGAAAGACCGCTCTTGCCGCCCTAACACCTAGCACCTAGCACCTAAAACCTTTACTTGACTTCTACGGTCGCGCCCGCATCCACAAACTTCTTCTTGATGGCCTCCGCTTCGTCCTTGCTCACGCCTTCTTTCACCGGTTTCGGAGCACCATCCACCAGATCCTTGGCTTCCTTGAGGCCGAGACTCGTGACCTCGCGTACTACCTTGATAACATTAATCTTATTCGCGCCAGCCGCCTGCAGGACGACCGAAAACTCGGTCTTTTCCTCAGCCGCCGGAGCCGCCGCCGCTCCACCCCCACCGCCGGCCACCATCACCGGGGCCGCCGCTGCCGCCGAAACTCCCAGCTTCTCTTCCAGCAACTTCACCAGCTGCGAAGCTTCGAGCAGCGTCAGCCCCTGTATCTGTTCCGCAATTGCATTGATATCCGCCATTTACTGACTCCTCGTTTTACTTGAACTTGCTTTCCTTGCACCCCTGGTCGATCACCACCGCCAGATTCCGCCCCACGGTGTTGATCACCGTCGCCAGCCGTTGCGCCGGTGCGTTGATCAGGTACAGCAGCTTGGCAAAAATTTCTTCCTTCGCCGGCATGGCCGCCAGATCGTTGATCGCCTTGACATCGATCACCCGCCCCTCGACCAGGCCCGCCTTGAACGTGAACGTCGGATTCGCCTTGGCGTACGTCGTCAGCGCTTTCGCCAGCGCCACCGGATCCGCCTTCGTATATGCGAGCGACGTCATGCCCTTCAGATCCTTCAGAATCTGCTCCGCCGCCGTGCCTTCGGATGCCTTCGCCGCAACATTGTTCTTCACTACCCGATATTTGCCGCCCGCACCGCGCACCGCCTTACGCAGCTCGTAATCCTGCTCCACTTTCAGCTTTTCGTAGCCCGTCACGAAGACATTCTTCGAGGCTTCCAGCTCCTTGCGCAATGCTTCGGCGTCCTTCTGCTTGTCTTCCTTTTTTTTCATGCTGACCTCGCGCCCTTACCCGGCCGCCTTCGTGCTGAATTCCGTCACATCAATCGCAATGCCCGGACTCATGGTCGAGCAGAGCGTCGTGCTCTTGACGTACTTGCCCTTCGCCACCGCGGGCTTCGCCTTGATCACCGCCGAAATCAGGCTGGCGGCGTTTTCAACGAGTTTCTCGCTCGCGAAACTCGTCTTGCCCACCGGCGCATGAATAATACCCGTCTTGTCCACGCGGAACTCGACTTTGCCGGCTTTCACTTCCTTCACGGCCTTCGCCACATCCACCGTCACCGTTCCCGTCTTCGGATTCGGCATCAGCCCGCGCGGCCCCAGCACTTTACCGAGCTTACCCACCGACCGCATCATGTCCGGCGTCGCGATCACGGCATCGAACGCGGTCCAGTTCTCCGACTGGATCTTGTTCACCATGTCTTCGCCGCCCACGAAATCCGCGCCTGCGTCCTCGGCTTCTTTCTGTTTGTCGCCGCCCGCAATCACGAGCACTTTCTTGGACTTGCCGAGTCCGTTCGGCATAATCACGGTGCCACGCACCATCTGATCGGCGTGCTTCGGGTCCACGCCCAGCCGCATGTGGACTTCTACAGTTTCGTCAAACTTGGCGTACTTGATCTTCTGGAGCAGCGGCACCGCTTGGTCGAGCCTGTACTCGCGCGCCTCGACCTGTTTCGCCGCAGATTGGTATTGTTTCCCTGGTTTCCTGGCCATACATCCTCATTGGTGCGAACGGCCCGCCAACCGCACGAGCCTCCCACTGAGCCTAAATTTAGGGCTTTGGTCAGGATAGCACAGGTTGTGAAGATTGTGCAAAACCGGGCGTTGTATCACAACGAGGAGAAGACGCCCCAGCAGCTTGGGAGGGTCGACAGCTCATCGGATACGTTTCGGGAGTTCCTTCCGGGCCTGTTGGCGTCCCCGCGCTGAGGCCCGCCGCGGCGGTGTTAGAAGGGCGTCGTCACGCACTAGCGTCTCGCCTCGCTGCACCGCACGCTTCACACGAGCCAGCATCTCCGCTGGGACTGCCACACGATCGTATGAACCACCCTTTCCACCGTTCGGCAGATGCACAACGATCCCCCCGATGCCGTTGTCTTCATAGAATCTGGCACCGTTCGCGTGCAGGATAAACTGAAGCCAAGGCTCAGCGTCTTGAATCTCGCTAATGTTGTCATTAGACACGGACCATCCGTCCCTTTAAACTTATGCTACTCCCTGCTCCTGAGCATCGCAGCCATCACACGCGGGCTCCGGCGTCCGTGCATAACTGCAACAACCGACAGCGGTCTTTCGTCGGACGCGTAAGCGATCAAATACTCACGCACGCGAATAAAGCGCAGAGGGCACGACGTGAGATCCGGACGCCGATGGCCCTGTTGGGGCAAGGATACAAGCAAGTCGAGCGAGTCGAACATCTCTGATATGATCCGGTCGGCGGCGTCCACACTATCCGCCGCAATGAATTCCCAAATTTCCTCTAAGTCGCGCAGGGCTTCCGGGTGGAATTCGTAACCGGTCATGAACCGGGATGCGAACGGCGCGCGGCGGCGCTCCTTTCGCGGAAGTGGGCAGCCACCTTGTCGCCAGGAACCGGCCTCACCCTTCCACTCTTCAGGTCGTCGTACCGGCTGCTGAGCATATCGCGGGTCTGGGCAAGCTCATCAAAGTACCCTTCCACCACATCCTGCACCACCTCGGTGGCTCCCCGGCCACTCTGCGCAGCCAGCTCCGCCAGCTTCCTTTCGGTCTCGGGCGTGAAGCGCACTTCCATATTCTTCAAGATAAAGGAAAACCGGCGCTCCGGCAACGCATCTCCCGCCCTTACCCACCCCTCTCCAGCTCCCTCACCGGCCGCACCTCCACTCCTCCAAGCCGCGCCCCAGGAATCGCCGACGCCAGCCCGATCGCTTCCTCCCGATCCTTCGCCTCGATCAGAATGAACCCACCGATCTGCTCCCTGGTCTCCGCAAACGGGCCGTCGGTCATCATCATCCTGCCTTCACGCGGCCGGATCGTCACCGCTTCCCGTACCGGCCGCAGCGCGTTATTGGCCAGCAAGTGCTTTCCCTTCCTTAGCACCTCGTCATAGTCCAGGCTCGCGTTCACCAGCGCCTGAAATTCCCCCGGCGGCAGAGCGTCCAACGTCTTTTCGTCGCAAAAGATCATGCACAGGAATTTCATCGCTTGCTCCCTTCATAGGTTGGTCGTTCGGGAAGACAGCAAATAGACAATAGCTCAGGAAACCGGCCGCGCTGCCGTCATTCACCACCCCGCTCCCCTTTCTTTTCCCACCCCCTCAACCACATCCGCCCTCCGACCGTCCGTCACTCGATCCCCTCCCGCTATCCTGAATC